>JACDGO010000419.1:1745-2859 GCA_013821585.1 Sphingomonadaceae bacterium | reverse complement strand
GCGAGCGCGATCGAGGTGCGCCTCTCCCCCCGCGTCGTCGACAAGCTGGCCACCCGCAAGCGCCGCGTCGAGATAGTCGCGCGCATGGGCCGCGTCTCCGTCCGCGAGCGCGGCGTTCCCCGCCTGGACCCACAGCACCGCCGCGCGCCCGTCCCCTGTGCCTTCGGCCTCTCGCGCAGCGCCTTCGAACGCGGTCGCGGCGGCGGCCCAGCGGCGCTGCGCCGCATAGGCAATCCCCGCGCACTCTCGCGCGAGCACACCGCCGCCCGCCACGCGCCACGCGCCCGCCTCGTCGAGCGCGCGCACGGGATCGCTTTCGGAGAACGCGACGCACGCTTCGAAGCGGGCCTGGGCGGGGTTGAGAGGCGCGGGAGCCGCGGTCGCGGCGGCGGCCTGGGCGAGAAGGATAAGTGCGAACATCAAAGCTCCGGAAGTGATTCGATGGTGTCGATCAACAGCGCGATGTCCCGCGGGCGCGACAGGCGGTGATCGCCGTCCTTGATGAGGATCGTCTGCACATCGGCTGAACGCAAGGCGGCGGTGAGCCTCAACGACTGTTCCCACGGCGCATCGACGTCGCGCTGGCCGTGAAGGACGCGCACCGGGCAGTCGATCGCGATTGGTCCGTCGAGCAGCCGGTGCGCTTCGCCCGATTGCCAGAAGCCGCGCGTCGTCACCAGCGGCGGGCCATAGTCCGACGCCTCCTCGATCCGCCCGTCGCGGAGCAGTGCGAGCTTCTGATCTTGCGAGAACCCCCAGTCAGTGAAATCGGGCGCCGCGGCGATCCCGACCAGGCCCGCGATCCGATCCGGCCGGGCGAGCGCGGCGAGGAGCATGATCCACCCGCCCATCGACGATCCGACGAGTAGCAGCGGGCCGTCCGTCGCGTCGATCACGGCGAGCGCATCGCCGAGCCAGTCGTCGAGACTCTGATCCTCGAACGCGCCTCCGCTTTCCCCGCACCCGCCATAGTCGAACCGCACGAACGCGCGACTGCTGCGCGCCGCCCAGTCGTCGAGCGCTGCCGCCTTCGTCCCCGCCATGTCCGACGCATAGCCGGGAAGGAAGACGACCGCGGGGCCGCTCCCCTCGCGGCGGCGGACGGCGCTGCGCG
>JACDGO010000419.1:0-1735 GCA_013821585.1 Sphingomonadaceae bacterium | reverse complement strand
GGGCAGGGCAGTCATGCAAGTTACCGGCTGCTTGAGACAGTGCGCTCAACGGTGGTAGAGCACAGCCGGACACAATAACCTTATTGCTTCGCACCCGAGTCCGGCGGCGCGGCGGCGGACGGCGATGCGCGCGCCTTCGGGGCGGGTGAGGCCGGTCGTCATCCTCTCCCTTTCGCACGATTTGCGCGCCGGAAGTTGACGAAAGTCATGCCACGTCAGGGGGGAGCGTGTCCCCCGGCCCGTCGTCCCAGCCGAGCTCGTCCGGCCCCAACTGCCTCTCCGCGCGCCTGCGCCGCCGACGCCTCATAGAAATCGACGCAGCCGCCCTCGACCTGGTTGAGCATGCGCGCAAGGCGGATCGCGAGCAGCTCGTCGCTGCCGCCATACTCCTGCTTGTCGAGCGAGTGCGCATAGCGCGGCGGGTCGCGGTAGCGCAGCAGAAAGCGGGTCAGCGAGTCGTCGTAGCGGCGATGCTCGCCGACCAGCTCGCCCTTGTAATAATGGGGGACGGCGACGCCGTGGATCGCGCGGCTATAGGCGGCGTCGGACAGGCGGCGGATCGCGAAATCGAGCGCCGCGTCCCACGCCAGCCGGAACGGCGCGGCGTCGAAACGGCGGCGCAGGCGATAGGCGCTCTCGGCCGAAATCCCGACGCGACGCGCCGCATCGGCGACGCAGCCGCATTCGGCGAGCGCCTTGATGAATTCGATCTGACGCTCCGTCGTCCAGCCGTCGTGACGCGCGCGCACGGCGACGGGGGCAAAGGAGCGGTCCGGTTTTTTGGGGTGTGGCTGTGTCATGATTCGCAGCATCGGGGTTTGATCGGGAAGGGTAACGACGTCAGTCATGGCCCATCGTTTTGGTATCGGCCGCGCTGCGCATTTGGCCTTTCGCCAGATCTCCCACGCTCATCATCCCCACCGTCATGTCGCGCTTCGCCCCCGCTTCTCCACCACGCGAGCCGCCTCCATCACCCGGCCTTCACGGGCTCCAGCTTGATCCGCAGCTTCGTGCCCGTGGCCGCGGCCAGTTTGGCGAGGGTTGTCGTCGACGGGCGCGAGCGGCCGCTTTCGAGGCGGGCGATCGCACTTTGGCTGGTGTTCATGCGCTCTGCCAGTTCCGCTTGGCTGAGATTAGCATGCGCGCGCGCGCCGATGATGACGGAGGCGAGCGCGAACTCCTCCTCGAGCGCGTCATAGGCGGCGACATATTCGGGGTCTTTGCGCCATTCGGCGAAGACCTTGCTTGCCGGGATTGTATTTCTCATCACCTGACCTCCTTCGCCCGCGCGAGCGGCAGCTCAATCTCGCGGCGCGGCGTCGCTTGCGTTTTCTTCACGAACGTTCGCACCACGACGACGGCCGTCCGATTGCCGTCACATAGAGCGACCGCGCGATGCCGTCCTTGCCCTTGAGCCGCATTTCCCAAAGCTTGCCTTCGAGATGCTTCACATAGGGTTCGCGCGTCTGCTCCAGTCCGTTGCTTTCGATAAGCCCGGCAATCCGCTCAAACTTCGAGCGAAGATCGCGCGGCAGCGCCTGCACCTCGGCCAACGCCGCCGGACTCGCGAATTCAACGTCCACGACATCGTGATATATCAAAAATAAGATACGATCAACAAGACTCGACGACTTTCAAATCACCCACTCCACGCTCATCATCTCCACGGTCGCGTCGCGCTTCGCGCCGCGCTTCTCCACCATGATGCTGTGCAGTCGACGGATCGTGTCGCTAC
>JACDGO010000418.1 GCA_013821585.1 Sphingomonadaceae bacterium | reverse complement strand
CGCACTTTTACGTAGGCATCATCGCCCGGATAAATACCGAGCAGCGCCGCCACCATCACGAAACCACCGGCGACTGGCGCTATCCGGAGGAGGAGACGGCGGGGAAGGAAGGAGGGTACTGCCCCCAATCACCCTGAGCTTGTCGAAGGGCCGGAGCCTGTCAAAGGATGTTTGGAGGGATGGCAGTTGGGGATCGGAAGAAGCAGGAGGGGTTCGGGCGTTGTTTTGCGGCTAGTTGTGGACGGTCAGCGACATTTTGCCCGTTTAGACGATCAGGCGATAGCCGACGCCCGGTTCGTTGCGGATCAGGCGCGGGCGCGACGGCTCGTCCTCGAGCTTCAGCCTGAGGCCGCGTGCTGTCATGCGCAGATATTCGATGTCGCCCGCGTGCGCCGGTCCCCAGATCGTCGTCAGAAGCTGCGCGTGCGTGACGACGCGGCCCGCGTTGCGCGCGAGTTCGGCGAGCAGCGCATATTCCTTCGGCGTCAGGCCCAGCTCCGCGCCGTCGCGGCGAACGATCCGCGCGGCGAGATCGATCTCGATCGCGCCCGCCCGGATCAGCGTCCGCTCCCCCGCGCCCGCCACACGGCGGCGCAGCGCGGCGCGGATGCGCGCGAGAAGCTCGTCGGTGTCGAACGGCTTTGTGACATAGTCCTCCGCGCCGAGGTCGAGCGCGGCGATCTTTTCACCGGTCGCCTCGCGCGCGGAGACGACGAGCACGGCAATACCCGGTCCGGCGGCGAGCGCCGCGACGACTTCAAGCCCGTCGCGATCGGGCAAGCCGAGATCGACAAGCGCGAGCGCGGGCTTGACGATCGCGGCGAGCGATAGCGCCGCGCGCGCATCGCTCGCCTCGACGGGCTCGTAACCGCCGCGTTTTAGCGTCACCGACAGCAGGCGGCGAATATGCGCGTCGTCATCGACGATCAGGATTTTAAGCCGTTCAGCCAAGTGCGGCGCGCTCCTTCCCGGCGAGGACGAGCGCGGGCGGAAAGTCGACCGCAAACACTGCACCGGGACCGGGTGTGCGATTGGCGGCGCGCGTCGCGATGCCCAGCGCGTCCCCGAAGCCGCGCACGATCGCCAGCCCAAGCCCCGCGCCGCCGCTGCGGTCGTCACCTGAGATATGCGCGAAGCGCGCGAAAAGATCGTCGGCGCGGTCGGCGTCGATGCCCGGCCCGGTGTCGGAGACGGTCAAGCGGACGCCGCCGTCCCCAGAACGCGCGGCGGCAATCGTGACTGCGCCGTCCGGCCCACCGAACTTCAGCGCGTTGTCGACGAGGTTGATCAGCATGTGATGGATCAGGCGCGCGTCGGTCCGCACCAGCGGGACGTCGGCGGCCATGTCGACGGTGATGGTGCGCTCGCCGCGCCTGGGTTCGACCGCTTCGATCGCGGCGGCGATCGCGTCGGTCAGGTCGATCGGCTCGTGACGCGGAGCGAGCGCGCCGGCTTCGATGCGCGTCATTTCGAGAAGATTGGCGATCATCCGTTCGAGCCGCGTCGCCTGATCGACGAGCATCGCCAGCATCACGCGTCCCTCCGCGGCGACCGGCAGCGCACGCAGGCCGCCGAGGATCGTCGTCAACGGCGTGCGCAGATCATGGCCGACCGATGACAGCAGCGCCTCGCGCAACCGGTCCTCCTGTCCCCGGCGCTGGATCGCGGCGTGCCCGGCGGCGAGGCCGATGCGCGCGACCGCCTGACCCGAGCGTTCGAGCAGCGCTGCGAGCAACGCGCCGTCGTCTTCGGCCATGGGCAGGGTCGCATCGGCGCGGTCGAGCGCGACGAGCGCATGGACCTCTCCGTCGAACGCGATCGGCGCGAACATGTGTTCCGCAGCCGCCATGATCGCGGTGCCGCGTCCGGTCGGCTCGGAATTGTCGATCGTCCATTGCGCGGCGGCGGCGTCGAGACCGTCGAAGTCCGATCCGGCGGGCCGCCCGCTTTCGACCGCGATGTAGCGCGCATCGACGCCCGGCGCGCGGCGTAGCGTTTCGACGAGCATTGCGGCGACCGCCTCCGCGTCATCGGCGGCGGACAGGCGGCCGGCGAAGTCGGCCACCAGGGCGTTGCGCGTCGATGCGCTTTCCGCGCGCCGCGCCTGATGGCGCAGCCGCGACGCGAGCTCGCTGACAACGACCGCAACGGTGAACAGCACCGCCATCGTCACCAGATTGCCGGGTTCCGCGACGCGGAGCGTGAAGCGCGGCGGCACGAGGAAGAAGTTGAACGCGAGCGCGCCGGCAGCGCTCGCGAACAGGCCCGGCGCGAGGCCCCAGCGGCCCGACGCGAGCAGGACCGGCAGCAAATAGATCAGCGCGATATTAGCGAGGCCGAGATGGTCGTGCGCGGCGAGTCCGCACGCCGTCGCCGCCGCGACCAGCGCCGTCGCCCAGACATATCCTTCCGGGCCGGACGCGGTCCGGCGCCGCTGCTGCTCAACGATCATCGCTTTGGGTTGCCAGCTTCGTCTTACAATGTCGAACGCCGCTCAAATCTCGATGCGTGTGCCGAGCTCGACCACGCGATTGGGCGGAATCTGGAAGAAGGAGGTCGGGTCCGACGCGTTCTTCTGGAGGAAGATGAAGATGATGTCCTGCCAGAAAGGCATGCCGCCATGGCGCGCCGCGCCGACCGAGTTGCGGCCGATGAAGAAAGACGTGCCGCCGGGCAGGCCGCCGATGCGCCCGTCGCCGAGCAGGTCGGCGGGAATATCGGGCGTTTCCATATAGCCGTAGTGGAGCGTCGCATGCGCGAAATTCTCGTCGAGCCGCGTGATCGACAGGCGATCCGTCGGCGCGACACGAGGACGCGTCCCCATCGAGACGCTGACGACGACGTTCGCCTTGTGCAGCAC
>JACDGO010000417.1 GCA_013821585.1 Sphingomonadaceae bacterium | reverse complement strand
ATGCTCAGAAGGGCCGCCGAGCGCACCACCGAAAACACCTGGCGCCGCATCGGCTCGCTGCTCGATCGCTTCGCCCCCGACGAGTGCGCCAACTACCTCAGAAACTCAGGCTATGCTTCATGCTAAGGATCTGATGCGAGATAATCGAATCGATGATGGGGTGATTTGATGTTGCGGTGCTGTTTGGCAGCGCGTCATCGAGTTTGTACGCGAAAGGGCTGGACGGGGCCTGGACGGCCTGATTCAGTGGCCTGATGATTTCAGGCAAATCGCGATGATCGATGGGGACGCCATCAAGGCACGGTTTGAGAGGCTTTCGCCGTTTCTCGACGAGCGCGCGCGGCGCCTGTTTGCAGCGAATGAGGCAATGGCCGCGGGTTGGGGCGGTGTCACGGTGGTGTCGGCAGCGACGGGTGTCGCGCGCAGCACGATCGGGCGCGGCCTTGCCGAGTTGCAAAGCCAGAGCGCCCCACTGAGCGGACGCATTCGCCGGCCGGGCGGCGGCGGCAAGCCGAAGACGCAGACCGAGCCCGGGCTACTGGCAGCACTGGAAGAGCTTGTGCAATCGGCGATTCGTGGCGATCCCGAAGCGGCGTTGCTGTGGGTCAGCCGAAGCCAGCGCCACCTTGTCCGCGCGCTGGCAGAGCGTGGCTTCAGCGCCAGTCAGAAACTGGTCGGCCGGTTGCTGCGGCAGCTTGGCTTTAGCCTCCAGGCCAACCGGAAGACGCGCGAGGGTGCGTCCCATCCTGACCGCAATGCGCAATTTGAGTACATCAACGAGAAGATCAAACAGTTCCAGGCGGCCGGGCAGCCCGCCATCTCGGTCGACACAAAGAAAAAGGAGCTTGTCGGAGACTTCAAGAATGGCGGACGCGAGCTGCGCCCCAAAGGCGATCCCGAACCGGTGCGCGTTCACGACTTCAAAATACCCGAACTTGGCAAGGTTGCGCCCTACGGCGTTTATGACATCACCGCCAACTCGGGCTGGGTCAATATTGGTATCGACCACGATACCGCGGCCTTCGCTGTCGAGAGCATAAGGCGCTGGTGGCACGCTTTGGGCAAGACCCGCTATCTCAGCTCAACGGGCCTCCTAATCACCGCCGATTGCGGTGGCAGCAACGGCGTACGCGTTCGGTTGTGGAAGCGCGAACTGCAGACGTTCGCCAACGAGACCGGGCTGTCCATTACTGTGGCTCACCACCCGCCCGGCACAAGCAAATGGAATCGCATCGAGCATCGGCTCTTCGCTTTCATCACGCAAAACTGGCGTGGCAAGCCGCTGATCAGCCACGAAGTCATCGTCCAGCTGATCGGATCGACGCGGACGGACAAAGGCCTCGATGTCCAGTGTTGTATCGACGAAAACGAATATCCCAAGGCCATCAAGATCTCCGACGCCGAAATGGCCGCCATCAACCTGGCCTGCGATGACTTCCACAGTGAGTGGAACTACACCATCTCCCCACAATCACCCACCAAATGAAGCGGTTGCTCCGCGTCAGTTCCTTAGCATCGCTGACGATGGCGAGGGCCAGACGCCGTTGGCGATGCCGCGAACTATCCTGTCGGTGATGAAGGGCTCGAAGAAGCTCGTCCCTTTCGTCCAGGGACGGTTTCACATGGGCGGTACCGGCGTACTCGAATTCTGCGGAATCGAGCACAACCTCCAGCTCGTCATCAGCCGCCGCAATCCGCTGCTCCGACCGAACCCGGCCGAAGACCCCTCCGATGGTGATTGGTCGTTCACTGTCGTCCGCCGCAATGACCCCCAGCCAGGTTCGCCCAAGGGAAGCAACTACGTTTATCTGGCGCCCGGCCCACGCGGTAGCGACAATCGGCGCACGTTGCTGCATTTCAGCGCCGAAACCCTAAAGTTCCGGCCCGAAAAGAACGAAGCTTACGCGCGCGACGCTGCCTGGGGCACTTTGTTCAAGCTCTACGAGTATGAGCTTCGCCTCAAATCCAACATTCTGCTCGACGACGGGTTGATGCGCCGGGTGCGCCTAATGCTGCCCGAACCCGCGCTTCCCATTCGTTGGCACGAATGCCGCGCATTCCGCGGTCATACCGGCAGTTTCGACACGACCATGAAGGGCGTTATCCCGACGCTCGATGACGATCGTCGCGATCCCAAGCGCGACAATGTCGAATGGTTCGACAAGTTCAGCCTCGATGTCGATGGCGAGTCGTTCGAAGGCCGCATCTATCTGTTCAAGACCGCCAAGGCGGCCGAGGTCTATCGCCGCGACGAAGGCATCGTGTTTACCCTCAACGGGCAGATGCAGGCGTCGTTGAGCAAGGATTTTTTCCGCCGGCAGTCGGTGAAGCAGGACTATCTGTGGAACACGCTTTTGGTGTTCGTCGATTGCACCGAGATTTCGGTGCGCGCGCGTGAAATGCTGTTCATGCCGTCGCGTGACCGCCTTCGCGACCGCGGCTTTCGCCGCTCGCTCGAAGAGGCGCTCGAAGACAAGCTCAAGAACCACCCGAAGCTGAAGGAAATTGCCAGCGCACGGCGCGATCGCGAGCGCGCCGAGGCGCCCCAAATGACCGAAAGCTTTAAGCGTTTTCTGGAGGAAATGCTGAAGCGCCACCCCCAGCTTGCCGGCCTGCTCGGTCCAGGCCTCCAGATCAAGAATCCCCACAAGCCGTTAGCCGTTGTTGCAAACGACGACCCGCTGACACTGCATCGGTTTCCGAGCTACTTTCGTTTCAAAAATGTCGAGGACGGCGCGCTCTACAGCCGCGAAGCCCATCTCAATTCCCAGGTGCGTTTGACCCTCGAGACCGACGCCGAGGATGAGTATTTCTCGCGGGACGAAGAGCCGGGGTCGTTCAAATTGCGGATGCTCGAAGGC
>JACDGO010000416.1 GCA_013821585.1 Sphingomonadaceae bacterium | reverse complement strand
GTCGCGGGGAGCGCGCGCGACGCCTGGGTCGGGGCGCGCGACTGGGCAGTGCTGATGCTCCTTTACGGCACGGGGCTGCGCATCGGCGAGGCGATCGGGTTGACCGGCGCGATCCTGCCGCTCGGGTCGACGCTTTCGGTGACGGGGAAGCGCGACAAGACGCGGATCGTGCCGCTGCTGCCGCAGGTCGGCGCGGCGATCGACGGTTATGTTACGCTCTGTCCGTTCAAGCCCGCGCGCGACGCGCCGCTGTTCCGGGGATTGCGCGGCGCGGCGCTCGATCCGGCGGTGATCCGGCGCTCGGTGCGTGTCGCGCGCGGCAGACTGGGACTCGCCGAACGGACGACGCCGCACGCGCTGCGCCACAGCTTCGCCACGCATCTCCTCGCGCGGGGCGCGGACCTCAGGAGCTTGCAGGAGCTGCTCGGCCACGCGAGCCTGTCATCGACCCAGATCTACACCTCGGTCGATGCCGCGCATTTGCTCGACGTCTATCGCAACGCGCACCCGCGCGCGTGATCAGGCGCGCCGCCAGGTCAGCAGGCGATAGATCCACAGGATAACGATGCTCGCGATGATCGCGGTCGCGATCGGGCTGACGAAGCGCTCGATCCGCAGATACTGGCCCCGCACCAGCCATCCGGCGTAGGTCAGCACGCCGATCCAGATCGAGATGCCGACCGCCGACCACAGCAGGAATTTCGGAATGGGCATGCGCGCGATCCCGGCGGGGATCGAAATGAGAGCGCGCACTCCGGGGAGCAGGCGCCCGACACAGACAAGCGC
Source organism: Sphingomonadaceae bacterium (assembly GCA_013821585.1). Lineage (GTDB taxonomy): Bacteria > Pseudomonadota > Alphaproteobacteria > Sphingomonadales > Sphingomonadaceae > Sphingomonas_O. Next base: position 2,080 of record JACDGO010000416.1, on the reverse strand, counting down.
GGCGCCCCAGCGCTCGAACAGCTTGTGAATGCGCGCGACCTGATGCGGGCGCACTGTCGCGACATGGCCGTAGCGAAAGACGAGCCCGTCGAAGCGTTCGCGGCCGAGCGCGCGCGACACCGCATACCAGACCGACGTGCCGCTGAGCGAGCCGAGGACACCGGCGACCAGCACGCCAGGGACAGACATGGTCCCGCGCGTCGCGATCAGCGTCGCGACGGGAATGACGACTTCGGCCGGAAAAATCGGCACGAAGCATTCGACCGCCATCATCGCCCAGACCGCGAAATAGTGCCAATGCGCGATGAAATGCGGGAGCCAGCCGTGCATCAGGCGAGCCGCGCTTCGACCGCGTCCCAGATCATCGCGGCGGTGTCGGTGCCGTTGAAACGGTCGATCGCGACGATGCCGGTCGGCGAGGTCACGTTGATCTCGGTCAGCCACTCGCCGCCGATCACGTCGATGCCGACGAAGACGAGACCGCGCCGTTTGAGTTCAGGCCCGAGCGCCGCGCAGATTTCCTCTTCACGCGTGGTCAGGCCGGTTTTCGCGGCGCGTCCGCCGACAGCCAGATTCGAGCGGATTTCGCCTTCGCCGGGAATGCGATTGACCGCGCCTGCAACGACGCCGTCGACGAGGACGATGCGCTTGTCGCCCTGCGCCACGCTGGGCAGAAACGCCTGGAGCATGTGCGGCTCGACGTAAGCGGTATTGAACACCCCGATCAGCGAGGCGAGGTTGGCGCCGTCGCATCCGATCTTGAAGATCGCCTTGCCGCCGTTGCCGTGCAGCGGCTTCAATACGATCTCGCCATGCTCGGCAAGGAACTTGCGCGCCGCGCCCAGCGAGCGCGTGATCATCGTCGGCGGCATGAAGCCCGCGTAGTCGAGCACGAACAGCTTTTCGGGCGCGTTGCGCACGCTGACCGGATCGTTGACGACGAGCGTCTCGCCCTGGATGCGTTCGAGCAGGTGTGTCGCGGTGATGTAGCTGAGATCGAACGGTGGATCCTGGCGCATCATCACGACATCGAGATCGCGTCCGAGATCGAGCAGTACGGGCTCGCCGGGCGCGAAATGATTGCCTTGCTCGCGCCGCGCGGTCACCGGGGTGCCATAAGTATATAACCGGCCGCCCTCCCAGGTCAGGTCGGGCGCGCTGTAATGCCAGAGCGCATGGCCGCGCGCCTGCGCCGAGAGCATCAGCGCGAACGACGAATCGCCCGCAATGTTGAGCGTTTCCATCGGGTCCATTTGAAAGGCGATGCGCAAGGCCATGGCCGCGCCGGTAGCCTTGCACGGCGGCCGCGTCACGCCCCGATCGTTCATCGACGATATAGGTGCACGGCTGCAAGTCGATCCGCGCACCACGGGAGCGATCGATGACGGCACGCTGGCTCTTCGTCGCGGCGCTCGCCGCGCCCTCCACGCTTCACGCGCAGACGCCGCCGCCCGAGCGATTCGCGCCGCGGCAAGTGTTCATCGCACCGTCGGGCGAGCCGTTCCGTGCCCTGTCCGGCGAACCCTATCCCGTCGCGCTGTGGTTCGCCGCCGCCGATCGCAACCACGACGGGCGCATCGATCGCGTCGAGTTCGTCGCGGACCTCGAGCGATTCTTCGCGACGCTCGATACCGATCATGACGGTCGGCTGAGCTCCGACGAGGTCACCCGTTACGAGCGCGTCGTCGCTCCCGAAGTTCAGGCATGGCAGGCGGGCGGTTTCGGCGGGCGGCCGGGCGGTTTTGGCGGCGGGCGGGACGGCGGCCATCGCCACGGCCGCGGCGGTGGCGGCAGGGGCAGGGGAGGCGGCGAAAGCGGCGGAGGAGGCGAACCGTCCGAGCACGCCGACGAAGACGGGCCGAAGGCCGATCAGGCCGCCGTGCTCGGTGCGGGTCGCTTCGGCATGCTCAACATCCCCGAGCCGGTGGTCGGCATGGACACCGACCTCGACGGTACGATCACGCGCGACGAGGTTCGCGCCGCCGCCGGGCGCCGGTTCGACCTGCTCGATCCGGCGCATGGCGGCTCGCTGACGCTCGCCGGTCTGCCGCACACGATGGCGCAGCGCGCCGCCGAACAC
>JACDGO010000415.1 GCA_013821585.1 Sphingomonadaceae bacterium | reverse complement strand
GTCCGGAAAGGTCGCCGATCGCGACGCAGAGCGCGATCCGGTCGCGCTCGCACCGCAGCCGGCCCCGCAAGGCCGGGCCTTCGACCGCGCGCGCCAGGGCGAGCGCGGCTCCGATTTCACCCGCTTCCAAAGGCGCGCGCAGGTCGGGCTGGCGCGCCAGCGCCGCGCGCAAAAACGGCGCCTCGGCCTCGGCGCGCGCGATCGCCCCGCAAGAATTTCCCGCCATCGAGGAAACCTCTGCCACCCGATCGCGTTGGAAGATATATGGAAAGTCCCGTCGCCTATCTGCGCAGCGCCTCCGCACCGCTCTCCGTGGCGATGCCGCGCCGTGGCGACGGCGTGGGTTCAGCGCTGCGCGACGCGTTCGGCGAGCCCGCGCGCCAGCTTCCCGCCGCGATGGCCGACTTGCTGCGCCTGATCGACTGCGCCGGAGAGTTCAGCGCCCCCTGCTGAGCGTATCGACCTCACCCATGATCGACGCGAGCGCCCCTTCGGGAGGCGATACGGCCGATCGTCGCGGCGGCAGCGAGCCGTCGGTCATCAGCGCTTCGAGCGCGACGCGGCCGCGCGCGACGCGGCTCTTGATCGTGCCGACCGCGACCCCGCAGATTTCCGCCGCTTCCTCATAAGCGAACCCGCCCGCGCCGACGAGGATCAGCGCCTCGCGCTGGGACTGGGGAAGATGCTGGAGCGCGCGCTGGAGGTCGCCGAGATCGACGTGCTTGTCCTGTGACGCGGGCGCGGCGAGCACGCGATCCGCGGTCAGCTCGTCCCATTCGCCCTTGAAGCGCGCCCGGCGCATTTGCGACAGGAAAAGATTCCTGAGGATAATGAAGGTCCAGGCCCGCATGTTAGTGCCCGCCTGAAAGCGCAGGCGCGCCGCCCAAGCCTTCATCAGCGTTTCCTGGACGAGATCGTCAGCGAGGTCGCGGCTGCCCGACAGCGAACGGCCGAACGCACGCAGCTGCGGGATGACCAGCGCGAGCTGCGCCTTGAAGTCCGCGTCCGACAGCGCGACATGCTCCGCGGGCGGAGCCAGGGGCTCGTCTTCGTCCATGAATTCCCTGTTCGTCGCGCGACTTCAGGATGTCGTAGCGTACACGACCACGAACGCAACGATAACAAGAACCAGTGAAATGCCAAGCACATAGCGCACGATATGCGGCGTCGTCCCGGCGCGCGCCTCGGTCGTCGTCTCGACAATCGGTTCGTCGCTCATGGTTTCTGTCCCCGTCTTCGCGAGCAATCAACGCGGGCCGCGGGGCGGCGGTTCCGTCACGCTGCCGGAACGGTCTGCTGGTCGAAGAACAGCGCCTGCGCGATCGCCGCCTTCACGGTCGCGCGCTGGAACGGCTTGGTGATAAGGAAGGTTGGCTCGGGCCGCTCACCGGTCAGCAGCCGCTCGGGAAAAGCGGTGATGAAGATCACCGGCACCGAGAATTCCGCGAGGATGTCCTTGACCGCGTCGATCCCCGAGCTGTCGTCGGCGAGCTGGATGTCGGCAAGGACCAGGCCGGGGCGGTGCGCGCGCGCCTCGGCAAGCGCCTCGTCGCGCGTCACCGCGACGCCCGTGACTTCATGCCCCAAATCGCGGACGATCGTCTCCAGATCCATCGCGATCATCGGTTCGTCCTCGATGATCAGCACTTCGGCGCGCGTCTGGCCCTCGATTTCGCCAAGCGCCTCGTCGACCAGCGATTCGACCTCGGCGGGCGACGAATCGATCAGATAGGCAGTGTCTTCCGGCGTAAAGCCCTCCATCGACGTCAGCAGCAGCGCCTGGCGTGAGCGCGGCGTGATCTTGGCGAGCCGCGCCTGGACGAGCCGCTCGCTCGCGCCGCCGTCCTCGCCGTCGTCGCCATCGACATGCGCCGATCCCCAGATCGCCTGAAAGGTGCGATAGAGGCCGAGGCGGACGTCGACGTCGCGCGGAAATTCGCGCGGCGCGGCGACGATCGCCTCGAGCGCGGCGCGGACATAGGCGTCGCCGTGCCCCTGGCTGCCGGTCAGCGCGCGCGCATAGCGGCGCAGGAAGGGGAGATGCGGCGCAAGCTCTTGGCCAAGCGACATGACGGGATCGGACCTTTCGGGAAGAGTTTCACACGTTTCGGCCAGCCGTCCCCGCTTTGCAAGCCCGCCAACACGCCCGCGGCCTCGCGGAAATGCCTGCCCGCGACGATGGAACCATCGAGCGACATTTTTGTTTCTTATTGTCGCCTGCGGGCGTTATCGGCCAGTCGCATAGACCGCGATGGCGTAGGGGACATGTGCGGGTGGCTGGCGACGGTAACAGGAAAAAGGTCGCACCCCGCGGCCCGAACACGCACAAGCAACGCGACGCGCGCGACGACGGCGCGGTCGGCAGCGCGCTCCGCGCCGCCTATCAGAGCGCGATCGACGAGAAGATTCCCGACGATCTGCTCGACCTGCTCGGCAAGTTGAGCTGAGCGCGCCGGACGCGCGAATGGCTTATACCGGTCGACCGGGCGCCGCTTCGCTGGCGCAGCGTTTCGGCGAGCTTTCGACAAGCATCAAGATGCTGGCGATCATCAGCCTCGCGCTGGTGCCGCTCGGGCTGATAGCGCTGCTCGCGTCGCTCCAGTCGAGCCGCACGACCGACATGCGCCGTCAGGCCGAGCTGCGCGTCGCGGTCACCGAAAGCACGCGCAATCTCGCCGCCGAACTCGCATCGGACATGAGTTCGCTCGGCGCGGCGGCGAACGCCCTCGACATCGGCGCGTCGGCCGATCAGGTGTGCGCGCGGCTCTCCGCGATACTCGCCGCGAGCCGCCACCCGACGCCGTTCGCGCTCTATGGCGTCGACGACCGGGCCGTGTGCGCGACCGGCGCGCGGCCCGCCCGGCCCGCG
>JACDGO010000414.1 GCA_013821585.1 Sphingomonadaceae bacterium | reverse complement strand
CCGCGATCCCGATCAACAGCGCCGCGCCGATAAGCAGGATGCCGGGCGCGAGCCTGCGCGTCACCGCCCGCTCTTCACCACCACGCCACCCTTGATCACCGTGTCGACATGCTCGAGCACGCGCACGTCGCTCAACGGATCGCCCGTGACCGCGACGATGTCTCCATAATGGCCGACCGCGATCGCGCCGACGTCGTCGGGCTTGCCCAGCGCCTCGGCCGCGCTCGTCGTCGCCGCCCGGATCGCCTGAATCGGCGTCATCCCCCATTCGACCATCTTGGCGAACTGACGCGCGTTCTGACCGTGTGGATAGACGCCCGCGTCGGTGCCGAACAGCATCGGTACGCCCGCGCGCACCGCCCGCCTGAACGTTTCGCGCTGGAGCCGTCCGATCGCCTTTTCCTTGTCGAGGCTCGACTGCTCGGTGCCATTCGATGTTCCGGTCGCCAGAATATAGTCATCGTTGTAGATATCCATGTCGAACCAGGTGCGGTGCTGGACCGCGAGCTTGATCGTCGCGTCGGACGCGAGGCTTGCATGTTCGATCGTATCGATGCCGGCAAGGATCGCCGCGCGGATGCCGTCGTCGCCGTGCGCGTGCGCCGCGACGCGCAGGCCCAGCATGTGCGCCTCATCGGCGACCGCCCTCATCTCCTCAAAGCTCAGCTGCTGCGCGCCGACCGCGTCGCCCAGCGAGAACACGCCGCCGGTCGCGCAGATCTTGATCACCTGCGCGCCGTATTTGTGGACCCAGCGCACCTTGGTGCGTGCCGCCTCGGGCGAATCGATCACCGAATCCTGCTTCTTGTCCATCGACGGCGGCAGGCCGCCCGCGTCGCAATGGCCGCCGGTCGCGCCGAGCGCGAAGGTCGCGGTCGTTATGCGCGGACCCGCGATCCAGCCACCGTCGATCGCCTGACGCAGTCCGACATCCTGAAAGCCGTCCGAGCCGACATTGCGCACGCTGGTGAAGCCCGCGTCGAGCGTCTTTTGCGCGTTCGCGACGCCGACCGCGCCCCAGAAGCTGTCGGTGTATTTGAGGCCCTGATAGCCGCCGATCTCGGCCAGCGAGGTCAGATGGACGTGCATGTCGATGAGGCCGGGCAGGATCGTCCGCCCCGGCAGATCGATCCGCCTCGCGCCGTCGGGCACTTGCAGAGACCCTTGCGTCCCCACTGCCGCGATCCGCCCGTCCTTGACGATGACCAACGGCCGATCGACCGTTCGCCCGGCGACGACATCGACCATATGGTCGCCGGAGATCGCGACGGTTTCGGCGGCGGCGGGCGCGGCCGCGAAGAGCAGCGTGGCGATGATCGCTTTCATATCTTGGTCCTGGCTTGGCGCTGCGGCAGCAATTGCCGCAACGCGGTGGATACGGCAGTCTGGTCGATACGGCTCAGCCGCCCCAGCTTTTTCTCGACGCGCGCGAAGCTCATGGTCGTGAACTTGAAGCGGACGATGCAGTCGCGCCGCAGCCCAGCCTCGGCCAAATCCTTGAGCCAAACATCGAACGGCCAGGCCGAGTTCTTTGCTGTGGTGACCATCGCCAACGTCACCACATCGGCGTCCGTGCCAAAGGCATCATAGCCTGTCAGAGACAGCGCGGGCCGCCACTTCGTTGCCGTGCGATCGGAAAAGGGGAAAGGAACAACGACGACGTCGAAGACGTCACAGATCACAGAAGGCTTCCTCGTCTTCATCGCTCAGCCATTCGACCGCGAAACTCTCCTCGGCCAGCCTCAGCCAGGCAAGATCTTCACCGCGCGCTTTGCGCACGCGCGCGCCGCCCTTGTCGACGACCCATTCGATGGTATCGCCCCCCTTCAGGCCGAGCGCGGCGCGGACATCGGCCGGGACCGTCGCCTGATGTTTCGATGTGAGCTTGCTCATCTCCATGACGTATTACGGTATTACCTTTCAGCGATGGACGGCAAGCGCCATTTGCCGAAATAGCGAAGAAGCGGAAGGAGAGTCGAAATGGCCGACTGGACATTGCCGATGGAAGGCGGATGCCGCTGCGGCGAGGTGCGCTTCGAGATTACCGCGCCGCCGATGCTGACCTCGGCCTGCCACTGCACCGGCTGCCAGCGCATGACGGGCAGCGCATTCTCGACGACCGTTTCCGTTCCCACCGCCGGCTTCATCGTGACGCAGGGCGATCCCGTGATCGGCGGGTTGCACGGACCGCAGGCGCGGCATCACCATTGCGATCACTGCAAGAGCTGGGTGTTCACGCGGATCGAGCCTGACATGGGCTTCGTCAACGTGCGCGCGACGATGCTCGACAACGCGCGCTGGTTCGCGCCCTTCGTCGAAACTTTCACCAGCGAGGCGCTGCCTTGGGCGAAGACGTCCGCGAAGCACAGCTATGCGAAGTTCTCGGAGATGAGCGAATATGCGCCGCTGATCGAGGAATTCACCGCGCTCTAGAAATGCAACGCCCGCCCGTATGCGCTCAGCACGCTTTCGTGCATCATTTCGCTCAGCGTCGGGTGCGGGAAGACGGTTTGGATGAAGTCCTGCTCGACCAGCTCGGCGGTCTTGCCGACCGTGTAGCCCTGGATCAGCTCGGTGACTTCGGCGCCGATCATGTGCGCGCCGAGCAGCTCGCCGGTCTTCGCGTCGAACACGGTTTTCACGAAGCCTTCCGCCTCGCCGAGCGCGATCGCCTTACCGTTGCCGATGAAGGGGAATTTGCCGGTCTTGACCGCACGCCCGCCTTCCTTGGCCTTGGCCTCGGTCAGCCCGACCGACGCGATCTGCGGGTGGCAATAGGTGCAGCCGGGGATGTTGAGCGGGTCCATCGCGTGCGGATGGACGTCCTTGTTTCCCAGACTGGCGGCGATCGCCTCCGCCGCGATCACGCCTTCGTGGC
>JACDGO010000020.1 GCA_013821585.1 Sphingomonadaceae bacterium | reverse complement strand
GTCTTCGGATCGGCCGTCGCCTCGCGCACCAGCGGCGCGAACTGGTCGCGCCACCAAGCGATACGCAGCGAGAGCACCGCGTCGGCGCGCGCGCGCTCCTGCACCGCAACGGCGTCGCCGTCGCCAAGCAGCCCCAGCGCGAACTCGGCGGCGAGCAGGTCGTCGTCGTCGTTCACGCGAGACAGCTCCTCAATTTGAGCAGCGCGCGGCGGATGCGGCTCTTGACGGTGCCGAGCGGCATCGAGGCGCGCTCGGCGATGTCGGCATAGGTCGAGCCCTCGAAAAAGGCGGTGCGGATCAGCGTCGCGTCGCTCTTATCGAGCATCTGGATGCAGGCGAGGATGCGTTCGTCGGCTTCCGCCTCGATCAGGCAAGCCTCGGCATCGGGCCGGTCGTCGGCGATTTCGCCCGCCGCCTCGATCGGCGCGGCGATACGCCGGCCCGACGCGCGCAACCGGTCTATCGCCTTGTTGCGCGTCAGCGCGACGAGCCAGGTGATCGGGCTCGCGCGCGCGGGATCGAACTGCGCCGCCTTCTGCCAGACATTGATGTAGGCGTCCTGCAACGCATCCTCCGCGTCATCGCGATCGGGAAAGATACGCAGGCAGACGCCGTATAGTTTCGACGAGGTGCGGCGATAGACCTCCTGAAGCGCGGCGCGGTCGCCCTGCCCGACGCGCCTCAGCGCCGCGACGAGCGCCGCGCGCTCGAGCGAGGCGGGCGGCTCGGTCAAACCGTCTCCAGCTTCGCGCGGCCGGGCCGCACACGCATGCGGTGCGAGGGCTGCGTCGCGGTCGAGCGCGCCTTGATCGTCTCCATGAACACCCATTCGTTCGTCGCGGCGGCGGGAGTCAAGGTGAGGCGCATATAACCGCGCCGCGACGTGTCGCACCATTTGAGCTCGGGACTCGCGGCCGCGACACCTGCGGCCACGATGCGCGGGTCGGCGACGAGCGCCGATTCGTAGCCGGGCGAGGTCACGCTATGTCCCGCGAATTCGACCGCGGCCGGAGCGCCCCGGCCCGGCAGCTCGAACGCCCAACCGTTGTGGCTGTCTCCCGAGATGAGGATCGTGCTCCCGCCCGCCGCCTGCGCCATGTGCAGGAAGCGCGCGCGCGCCGCCGGGTAGCCGCCCCAATTGTCGAAATTGTTGGGCAGGCCGGCCTTGGCGGCGGCGATGCCGTCGTCGACGTAGCGGCGGTTGCGCGCCGGAGCGTCGGACGCGAGCCAGCCCCGCGCCGCCTCGGGCGTGTAGGCATAGCCCATGATCGTTCCCATCCCGACGACCTGCCAGGTCGCGTGGGCGCGCGCGGACGCCTTCATCGCATGCGCCAGCCAGTTTTCCTGAGTCGTCCCGAGCATCGTCTCGGCGGGATCGATCCAAGCCCCCGCCTTGAACGCCGCCGCGCCGCTCGCGATCGACGGGCCGATCTCGCGCTGCTTGCTGCGCGCGATCAGGCGTGTGTCGGTCTTGAACAGCGTCGCGAGGCCGCCGGCCTGGTAGGTCTTCCACGGTTCGTCGTCGACCGGCATCCACTCGCGATAGGCCTGGACCGCGGCGGCCTTGCGCGCGTTCCAGTCGCCCTCCTTGTCGGGCTGATGGTTCTCAGCGCCGCCTTCCCAGCTGTCGTTCGCCGATTCGTGATCGTCGATCGAAGCGATCATCGGATGCGCGGCGTGAAACGCGACAAGGTCGGGATCGCTGCGGTAGCTCGCATAGCGCAGGCGATAATCGGCGAGATGGATGAGCTCGCTCTCGGGCTGGAGTTCGGCGACGCGCACGCCCTCGGCAACGCTCGGGTAGCTGCCCTTCCTATACTCATAAAAATAGTCGCCCAGATGATAGACGACGTCGAGATCGTCGCGCGCGGCGGCGTGCGCATAGGCGTTGAAATAGCCGAAGGGCAGGTTCGAACACGAGAATATCCCGATGTTGAACGTCGTCGTCCGCCCCACCGGCAGCGTCTTGGTCCGCCCGACCGGCGACATCGCGCCGCCCGGCCCGGCGAAACGATAGAAATAGCGCCGTCCCGGCTGAAGCCCGGCAAGCGTGATCTTGGCGGTCCAGTCGCGCCACGGGCCTGTGATCATCTGGTCGGCCGCGACGACGCGCGCGAAGTCGGCTGTCTCCGAAATTTCGGCGCGGACGTGCGCGCTGTCGCCGTCGCCTACGAAGCGCGTCCAGAGAAGGATCGAGTCGGAATCGGGTTCGCCGCTCGCGACGCCTTGGGTGAAGCCGCGCGCGGCGGAGAGCATTTGCGCGACGAGACGCCCGCCGGGCAGGAGCAGGCCGCCAGTCCCAAACGCTGCGGTGGCGATCAGCTGACGGCGGTCGATACGGATCATGAAATCATCCTCCCAGATCGCCGGCGATCGCCGCCAGCCGGTCAACGTCCGCCGCGTCGTGATACAGACCAAAGCCGATCCGCAGCACGTCGCCGCGCACATCGGTGACGACACCGCGCGCCGCGAGCGCGGCATGGATAGTCGGCGCATGTGACGAACGGAAGGCAAGGAAACGCGCGTGTGCGCGATCGCCGAGCGGATTGAGCAAGGCCATCGCGCCGATCGGCGTTTTCTCCAGCAGCTCGAGCGCGCGCCGTTGAAGCCGCGCGACATGCTCCGAGATCGCCATCGTCGTCAGCCCCTCGCCGTCGAGCATCCGCCGCACCGCGTTGAAGCGATAGAGTCCGGACGGGTCGAAGGTCGCGCCGAGCAGCCGCCGCGCGTCCTTCGCATAGCCGACCGCGCCGGGAGGCAGGCTCAGGTCGTCGAACTCGGCATACCAGCCAGTGACGACGGGCCGTTGCGCACAGCCGGGCGGGCAATGCGCGAACGCGACCCCCTCCCCCGCCATCGCGTATTTATATCCCCCCGCGACGTAGAAGATGCGGTCGGCGACTGTGGAAAGATCTGTCGAGACCGCCATGAATGCGTGATAGCCATCGACGACGACCAGAGGTCCCTCCGGCCGCGCAAGTCGCGCTAGTGCGTCGATACTGCCGAGCACGCCACCGTCGCCGAAGCGGACCTGGCTGACCCAGATCAAGTCAAACACGCCCTCCGCACCTGCGGGATCGTCCGCGCGCGTCACCGTCGCCAATCCCGCTTCCTCCCAGCGCGACGCCTGTCGCCGGAACGAGTGAAACTCTCCCTCCCCGGCGAGAATCCGGACCGGCCTTCGCTCGATCGCCGAAGCGATGCGGATCAGCAGCGCGTGCGTGTTCGGCGCGAAGACGATCGTCGATGGGTCGGGCAGCTTCAATTCGGCGGCCGCATGAGCTTGCGCCTCGAGCCACACTTCGCCCATCACCCGGTCCCATTTGCCGTCGGCGAGCCGCGCGGCGTCCTCCCATGCCTCGACCTGCCCGGCGAAGCTCGCGTCGGGCCACAAATGATGGCTGTGCGCTGCGAAGTGCAATCGGCCGGGCGCGAGCGACTTCGAGAACAGCCGCTTCCAGCTCACAATTGCGTCCTGAGCGTCCACAATTCCGGAAACGCGCGCTTTGACAGCGTCGATTCGAGATAAGGCACGCCCGCCGTCCCGCCCGTGCCGCGCTTGCCGCCGATGATGCGGCTGACGGTCAGCACATGCTTGTGCCGCCAAGCCGCCATCGCGTCGTCGATGTCGACGAGTTTTTCGGCGAGCTGATAAAGCGGCCACCAGCGTTCGGGATCGCGATAGACCGCGAGCCACCCCTCTTCGACCTGCGTGTTGGGCGCGTATTTCTCCGACCAGTCGCGGTCGAGCTTGTCAGCGGGCACCTCGAACCCGGCGGCCGCGAGCGCCGCGATCGCGTCGTCCCACAGCGAGGGCGCGTCGAGCGCAGTCTTCAACGCCGCCTGGGCCTCGGGACGATCGGCTTGATGCTGCAAATGCGACCCGTCCTTCAATCCAAGCATGAACTCGACGGTGCGGAACTGGTCCGACTGGAACCCCGAGCTCGGACCGAGCACATGGCGGAAGCGCGTATATTCGCTCGGCGTCATTGTCGCGAGCACGTCCCAACTCAGCGTCATCACCGCCTGGATGCGGCTGACGCGCGCGAGGCCCTTGTAGGCGGGAACGACATCGCCGCCCCGGACTTGGCGCTTCGCCAGCTTTAGTTCGGCAATGATCTGCTTGAGCCACAATTCCTTGGTCTGGTGGATCACGATGAACAACAGTTCGTCGTCGCGATCCGATAACGGATGCTGCGCCGCCAGCAAGTTGTCGAGCGCGAGGTAGCGCGCATAGGTCATCGGCGCGGCGGTCATGCCCGGTCCGCCTGGCTCACCGCGTCGGCCGCTCTCAACATGGCGAGGATTCGCATGAGATGGTGGACGTCATGGACCTCCAGATCGACGCGAAAGGTGTGGAATCCCGCGTCGCGCGCCTCGAGCTTCAGGTTGAGGATGTTCGCTCGCTGGTTGCCGAAGATGCCCGCCATCGCGCCGAGCGCGCCGGGCTCGTTCTTGAGGATTACGACGAGCTGCGCCGCGCCGCCGTCCGATCCGTCGCCCCAGGCGAGATCGACCCAGTCCGCGTCGACGCCCGACGCCAGCACCGAGCAGTCGATCGCGTGGACGACGATCGGCTCGTCCTCGCGACGCAAGCCGACGATGCGGTCGCCCGGAACGGGATGGCAGCACAAGGCGAGATCGAACGCGACGCCCGGCGTCAGCCCCTTGATCGAAATCGCCTCGCGCTGTTGCGGCGGCGCGGCGACGTCGCCGCCCGCGCTCCCCGGCATCAGCGCCTCCATCACCTGCGCGTCGGTCAGCGTGTTGCGCGCGATCGCTTCCATCAGCGACGCTTCGTCGGGGAGCTTCAGCCGCCCAAGCGCCGCCGCCTGCGCGCCCTTGCCGAGCGGAGCGGGCAACCGCTGGACGATTTCGTCGTAAATCTTGCGCCCGAGCGCGACGCTCTCGCCGCGCTCCTTGTTGCGGACGTAGCGGCGAATCGCCGCGCGCGCCTTTCCCGTCACGACGAAGTTCAGCCAAGCCGGCTGCGGCTCCTGTGCTTTCGACTTCAGAATCTGGACCTGATCGCCGTTCTCGATCTGCGTGCGCAATGGCACGACGCGGCCGTTGACCTTCGCGCCGACCGCCTCGTTGCCGAGGCTGGTATGCACCGCATAGGCGAAATCGACCGGCGTCGCACCCTTGGGAAGCTGGAAAAGCTCGCCCTTGGGCGTGAACGCGAAGATGCGGTCCTGATACATTGCCATGCGCGTGTGCTCGAGCAGCTCGTCCGCGGTTTCGGCATTGTCGAGGATTTCCATCAGATCGCTGATCCAGCGCGACGGCACGTCGGGGCGCTTGCCGCCCTGCTTGTAGGTCCAGTGTGCGGCGAGGCCGTATTCGGCCGCCGCGTGCATCTCGCTGCTGCGAAGCTGGATCTCGATCCGCATCTTTTCGGAATGGATGACGGCCGTATGGAGCGAGCGATAACCGTTGCGCTTGGGCGTAGAGATGTAATCCTTGAACCGCCCCGGCACCATCGGCCACTTGCGATGGATGACGCCCAATGCGTCGTAGCAGGCGTCGGCGTCGGGAACGATCGCGCGGAACGCCATCACGTCGGAAAGCTGCTCGAAGCTGATGTGGCGCTCCGCCATCTTCTTCCAGATCGAATAGGGGTGTTTTTCGCGCCCCAGCACCTCGGCCTCGATACCGCTGCGGCTCAGCACCTGCTTCAGCCCCGATCCGATCCGCGCGATCTGGTCTCCGCCGCCTTCGTGGAGCTGCGCGAGCCGCTTGGTCACCGACGCATAGGCTTCGGGTTCGAGCTCGCGGAAAGCGAGCGTCTGCATCTCGTTCATGAACTCGTACATGCCGATCCGCTCGGCGAGCGGCGCGTAGATGTCCATCGTCTCCTTGGCAATGCGCCGCCGCTTCGCCGTATCGGGGATGAAGTGGAGCGTGCGCATATTGTGCAGCCGGTCGGCGAGCTTCACGAGCAGCACGCGAATGTCGTCCGACGTCGCGAGCAGGAATTTGCGCAGGTTCTCCGCCGCGCGCTCGTTCTCGGTCTGCGCCTCGATCTTCGACAGCTTGGTGACGCCGTCGACCAGCCGCGCGACCGAGGGGCCGAAACGCGCGAGGATTTCCTCGGGCGTAGTCAGCGTGTCCTCGATCGTGTCGTGGAGGATCGCGGTCGCGATCGTCTCGGCGTCTAGGTGGAGGTCGGTCAATATGCCCGCGACCTCGATCGGGTGACTGAAATAAGGGTCTCCCGACGCGCGTTTCTGGCTTCCGTGCATCTGCATCGAGAACACATAGGCGCGGTCGAGCAGCGCCTCGTCGGCGTCCGGGTCATAGGATTTGACCCGCTCGACCAGTTCATATTGCCTGAGCATCGCCGGGGCAGTGTGGGCGAGGGGGCGCGGCGTGCGCAACCCCGTTGACGCGACGACGGAGCCCAGCTTTAATATTCCAGCTTGGGATACCAGTCGGCCCCGCGCCCTTCCGGCGTGAGATCGAGGATATTCCAAAGCGGCGTCGGGTCGGGCGCGCCATGCGGATCTTGGCCGGGATCCTGCGTGCCCCCCGATTCGCCGGCCCAAAAATGCCGTACCGTTGCGCCGTCTTTTACCCAGACGTCCAGCGCGGGCCACTCACTGCCGTCGGGCGCAAGGCCGCGATAGTCCTTCGGAAAATCGTCGCCAACGCATTGGTAGAATTTCAAATTCCGCCATCCGCGCTCGCGCGCGAACGCGAGCTGGCGCGAAACCGGCGAGCGGCCGATCACAGCGACCGCGATGCGCTGAACGATGTCGCGCGCCGGAATGTCGAACGAGCCCAGCAGCGAGGTGCACATCGGGCACGGCCTCACGCGTTCGGGTCCATACATCCAGAAATAGGTGACGAGCGTGTCGTGGGCGCCGAACATGTCGGCGAGGCCGACCGTCTTTCCATTTTCGTCGAGGAACGCATAGTCGCGTGGCTCTCCGCCCGGCGGCAAGGCGCGGCGCTGTGCGGCGACGCGGCCGATATGTCGTCGAAGCTCGATCTCCTCGGCGAGCAAGACAGTGCGCGCTTCTCGATATTCGGCGCTGTCGTTCGGATAGCGTCTGCTCGCTTCCGCGGCGAGTTCGGCGGCGGGTCTGAGGTCAGCCATCACGAGAACGACTCGCAACCCGCCGGTTGTTGCCGCACCCGCTAGGCTCTTGGCGCTCCGCAAAGCCTTCGGGCACCAGCGGCCTTTCGTGCCGAAACGGCACGGTCAGTCCAAGCGCTTGCGTTAACGATCTATTATCGAGACTCGAACGCCCGTATCGGCCATGTCAGCCGCAACGAATTTAGGGGCGAGTCGATATGAAGCGAATGATACGAGCGGCTTTGGTGGCGGCGGCGATCGCGCTGCCGATGGCGGCGCAGGCCGCGACGACGATCCAGATCAACAGCGAGAGCTTCGCGTCGAGTTCCGACACGGGAATAATCCACGACGCGGCAAGCCCGTTCAACGGCGCGAGCGTCGGGATCGGCGAATTCGAGCTGACCGGGACCAACCTGACGACAAGCAGTTCGGCGACGTTCTTCACTTATTGTATCGACATCTTCCACGCGCTGTCGATCCCCTCCACCTATACGATCACGCCCCTCTCGCAGCTTGTCACGGACCCCGGCAAGCGCGGCCAATTGCTGACGCTCCTGACGAACACGACCGCATCGAGCGCCGACACCTCGGCGGCGATCCAGCTCGCGGTCTGGGAGATCGCGTTCGAAACCGGCCCGACTTACGATGTCAACGCCGGCATTTTCTCGGTAACCGGCGGCGACAGCAGCTTCGCTCGCTCGACCGCCAACAGCTATCTTTCGATGCTCGGCACATGGCAGCCGGCCTCCGGCAAGGCGGTGAATCTGCTTTACGCGCCGAACAACCAGAGCCAGATTTTCATCACCGCCGTGCCGGAACCGGCAAGCTGGGCGATGATGATCGCGGGCTTCGGCATGGCCGGCGTCGCGCTCCGGCGGCGGCGCGCGCTGGCGGCGGTTGCTTAGAAGCGGCAGTCGACTCCCGCCTCAGACCACCCCGAACGCCAGCATCGCGTCGGCGACTTTCTTGAAGCCGGCGATGTTCGCGCCCTTCACATAATCGCAATAGCCGCCGCCCTGCTGCCCGTATTCGACGCAGCGGGCGTGGATGCCTTCCATGATGTCGAGCAGCAGTTGCTGAAGCTCGGCTTCCTTCCACGAGATGCGCGCTGAATTCTGGCTCATCTCCAGCCCGGAGACCGCCACACCGCCCGCGTTCGCCGCCTTGCCCGGCGCGAACAGGATTTTCGCCTTCTTGAAGACATGCACGCCCTCGAGCGTCGTCGGCATGTTCGCGCCCTCGCTCACGGCCATGCAGCCGTTCGCGATCAGCGTTTTGGCGTCCTCGCCGGTCAGCTCGTTCTGCGTCGCGCACGGCATGGCGACATCGCACGTCACACCCCACGGCGTCTTGCCCGCGGTGAAGCGCGCGCCGGTGAATTCCTTCACATATTCGGAAATGCGCCCCCGGCGCTTGGTCTTGTGCGTCTTTACCCAGTCGATCTTTTCCTGGCTGATGCCGTTGGGATCTTGGATGAAACCTTCGCTGTCGCTGAGCGTCAGCACCTTGCCGCCGAGCTGCGTCACCTTTTCCGCCGCGTGCGTCGCGACGTTGCCCGAGCCTGAGATGACCGCGGTCTTGCCGACCAGATCCTGGTCCTTTGTCTTGAGCATGTTGGCGAGGAAATAGGTCGCGCCATAGCCGGTCGCCTCGGTCCGGATCAGCGAGCCGCCATATTCGATACCCTTGCCGGTCAGCACGCCGGTCCATTCGTTGGTGATGCGCTTGTACTGACCGAACATATAGCCGATCTCGCGCGCACCGACGCCGATGTCGCCCGCAGGCACGTCCACGTCCGCGCCGATGTGACGATAGAGCTCGGTCATGAAGCTCTGGCAGAAGCGCATCACCTCGCGGTCGCTCTTGCCCTTGGGATTGAACGTCGCGCCGCCCTTGCCGCCGCCCATGGGAAGGCCGGTCAACGCATTCTTGAAGGTCTGCTCGAACGCGAGGAATTTGAGCACGCTTTCGGTGACGCTCGGGTGGAAGCGGATGCCGCCCTTGTACGGGCCAATCGCGTTGTTGTTCTGCACGCGCCAGCCGCGGTTGACGCGGACGTTGCCCTGATCGTCCTCCCAGCACACGCGGAACGACATGACGCGGTCGGGCTCGGCGATTCGCCTGAGGATCTGCTGCGAGTGATAGGCTTCCTTGTCCTCGATGAAGTCGAAGATGTCCTCGGCGACCTCGGTCACCGCCTGGACGAACTCGGGCTGGCCCGGATTGCGCTTCTTCACGCCCTCGACGAAAGTGTTGAGGTCGACATGATCGGTAACAGCCATCGGTATCCCCCGGAGACGATTGCGAGAATGACCCGTCATGCGGCCTTCTGAGTCGAGGCCGTCAGCGTCACGACGTTAGCGCCCGCGCGGGGTCGCGCAAGCCCTCGCCGGACGCGCCCGAGCGGGAGCTCGATTCGGTGATGCAGCACCGCCGCGAGCGCGATCGCGGCAACCAGCGCCGCCAAGGTCGCCACACCCGCAGGCATGCCAAGCGCCTCCATGCGCCCGATCACCGAATAGCCGATGTATTGATGGACAAGGTAGAGCGGATAGGAGATCGCGCCGAGCCAAAGCAGCGGCGCGACCGCCAGCCGGTCCATCCGCCCGGCCGCGACCGCCGCCATCGCGGCCGCCAGCGCGACGAAAACGGCGGTGGTGACGGCTTCGTCGACGAGCACGACCGTCGCGAACGCGACCGCGACGAGCGGAAGCTGCTCGAACCACTGCCGCTGTCCGGCGCGCACGCGATAGGCGGCGATGCCGAGCGCGAACCACGGGAGCTGATCGCGAATCAGCAAAACTTCGAGCGGCCGCGGCAGATCGATGCCGAGCGCCCAGAGTGCGTTGAAGGCGAGCCAGACGATCGCGACCGATTCGATGCGATCGAGCAGCCGCAGCCGCCAGAAAGCAAGCATCCACGCATAGAAGGCGAGTTCGACGCACAGCGACCAATAGGAGCCGTCGATGCTCTCGATGTTGAAGAAGAACTGGATCATCAGGATATTGGGCGCGACCGCCGTGCGGGCGACAGCCAGCCCGGTAGGACCGATTGCCGCCACCACCGTAGCGGTGATCGCCATCGCGATCCAATAGAGCGGGAACAGCCTCAGGAAGCGCCCGCGCACGAAATCCGCCGCGCGCGCCGTCCCCTGCAGCGTCATCAGGATGACGAAGCCGGAGATCGCGAAGAACAGCTGGACGCCGAAATAGCCGTAGGCGAAATTGAGCGGCGCGGGTGGCGTTCCCGGCACCTTGACGTGGATGTAGGATGTCAGGTGGAACAGCGCGACGGCGAGCGCCGCCAGCCCGCGCAGCGCGTCGAGCTCCGCCACGCGTCCGCGCGACGATTCCGCCTTGGTCCCGGCCATGCGCTCCCCTGTAGGGGAACGGCTTTAACTCCGTCCTAAGATCGCCTCGATCGCTTCGGAGACGCGGCCAATGTCGGCCATGCCGTCGATGGGCCTGAGCAGCCCGCGCGCCCGGTAGATCGGCAGGATCGGCTCGGTCTTGGCGCGATATTCGGCCATCCGCGTCCTGACCGTCTCGGCATTGTCGTCGGGGCGGCGCCTGAACTCGGTCGATCCGCAGACGTCGCACACGCCGGCGACCTTGGGCAGCTTGTAACGGTCGTGATAGCCCTCGCCGCATTTCACGCAGGTGAAGCGGCCGGTGATCCGGTCGATCAGCGCGTCCTCGTCCACCTCGAGCTCGATCACACAGTCGAGCTTACGCCCGCGCTTGCCCAGAATCGTGTCGAGCGACGCCGCTTGCGCCGCGGTGCGCGGATAGCCGTCGAAGATAGCGCCCTGCCCCGCGTCCATCGCGTCGAGCTTGTCGCCGATCAGCCCGTCGACGATCTCGTCGGAGACGAGTTCGCCCGCGTCCATGATCGCCTTGGCCTTGATGCCCACCGGCGTTCCCGCCTTTACCGCGGCGCGCAGCATGTCGCCGGTCGAGAGTTGGGCCATGCCGCGCTCCTCGACGAGCCGCGCCGCCTGCGTTCCCTTCCCCGCCCCCGGCGGTCCCAGCAGAATGATGTTCACCTGAGGCGCGCGCCCTTAAGCTTCGCCTTCTTGATGAGATCGCCGTATTGATGCGCGAGCAGGTGGCTCTGGATCTGTGTGACCGTATCCATCGTCACGTTGACAACGATGAGCAGGCTGGTGCCGCCGAGCGTCAGCGAGGTAAGCCCGAACTGCGCCGCCGCGAATTCGGGAACAAGGCAGATCAGGGTCAGATAGGCCGCGCCGATCACGGTGATGCGCGTCAGCACATAATCGAGATAGGTCTCGGTGTTCTTGCCCGGACGGATGCCGGGAATGAAGCCGCCGTAGCGCTTAAGATTCTCGGCGGTCTCTTCCGGATTGAACACGACGGCCGTGTAGAAGAAGGCGAAGAAGATGATCCCGCCCGCATAGAGGCCGATGTAGAGCGGCGAGCCGTGCTGGAGCGCGGTCGTGACCGTCAGGACGAAGTCGCCCCAGCGGCTTTCGCCCGCGACACGCTGCCCCGCGAACTGCGCGATCGTCAGCGGCATCAGCAAGAGCGACGAAGCGAAGATCGGCGGGATCACGCCCGAGGTGTTGATCTTCAAGGGCAGGAAGCTCTTGTCGCCCTGCATCAGCCCGCGTTGCGTTTGTCGCTTTGGATATTGGATGAGCACGCGCCGCTGGGCGCGTTCCATGAAGCAGATGAACGCGATCAGCCCGAAGACCACCGCCGTGATCGCGAGGATGATGAACGGCGACATCGCGCCGGTCCGCCCGCCCTCGAACAGATTGCCGAGCGCGATGGGCAAGCGCGAGACGATCCCGGCCATGATGATCAGCGAGACGCCGTTGCCGATGCCGCGGCTGGTGATCTGCTCGCCGAGCCACATCAGGAACATCGTGCCGCCGATCAGCGAGACAACGCAGGCGACGCGGAACACCATGCCCGGCTCGACGACCGCCGAGATGCCTTGCTGGGCGCCCCAGTTCTCGAGTCCGACGGCGATGAAATAGCCCTGGATCGCTGTCAGGAAGACGGTGCCGTAGCGCGTATACTGGTTGAGGCGCTTGCGCCCGCTCTCACCTTCCTTCTTGATCGCCGCGAGTTGCGGCGACAGCGACGTCGCGAGCTGAACGACGATCGACGCGGTGATGTAGGGCATCACGCCCAGGGCGATCAGGCTCATGCGCTGAAGCGCGCCGCCCGAGAAATTGTTGAAGAAGTCGAGCACGCCGCCGTTAGTCGTCGCGTAGAGCGTCGCGAGCGCGCGCGGATCGATCCCCGGCAGCGGCACATGGCTGAGGAAGCGGAACACGATCAGCGCGCCGAGCGTGAACCACAGCCGCTTCTTAAGGTCGGTCGCCTGCGCGAATTTCGACAGGCTGATGTTGGTCGCCAGACTATCGGCTGCGGATGCCATGGGTGCGTTCGTTCCTGAGGATGCCCGGCGTCATATAGGGCGGGGCAAGCGCTTGTCTAACCTCGCGGTCAGGCGTTCTTCCGCTTCTTGACCGAATTCTTCTTGGCCTTCGCCTTGTCGGCGGCCGAGACCAGCTCGATCACCTCGACCGATCCGCCCGCCTTTTCGATCGTCTCGCGCGCGCCCTTCGAGACGCCGGCGACGAGGAACTTTAGCTTGGCCGAGAACTCGCCCTTGCCAAGCAGGCGCACGCCGTCCTTGCCGCCGCGCGCGATTCCCGCCGCCTTGAGCGCGGCGTGGTCGATCGTGCCCTTCGTATCGAGCGCTTTCGTATCGATCAGCTTCTGGACCGCGCCGAGGTTCACCTCGGCATAGTCCTTGGCGAAGATGTTGTTGAAGCCGCGCTTCGGCAGCCGCATGTGGAGCGGCATCTGCCCGCCTTCGAAGCCGGCGATCGACACGCCCGAGCGCGACGTCTGGCCCTTCTGGCCGCGACCGCTCGTCTTGCCCTTGCCCGATCCGATGCCGCGCCCGACGCGCATCCGGCCCTTGCGGGCGCCGGCGTTGTCCTTGATCTCGTTCAGTCTCATTGCACTCGCTTTCGCTTTTGTCGCGCCTCATGAAGCGTCACCCCTGAAAACTGGGGTCTCTCGCCGCCAGAGATGCCAGCTTTCGCTGGCATGGGCTATCGCTGCACCTCAACCATGTGCCGCACCTTGCGGAGCATCCCCTGGACCTCGGGGCTGTCCTCCAGCTCCGACATCCGGTGCATCTTGTTGAGCCCGAGGCCGATCAGCGTCGCGCGCTGGTCCGCGGTGCGACGGATCGGCGATCCGGTCTGTTTCAGCTTGATCTTCGCCATGACCCTACTCCACCACCGCCGCGGCCTCGGCTTCGGCGGCCTGCGAGCCGCCGCGGCCGAGCAGGTCGGCGATTTTCTTGCCGCGACGCTGCGCGACCGACTTCGGCGATGTCTGCTCGCCCAAGGCCTCGAAGGTCGCGCGAATCATGTTATAGGGGTTCGACGTGCCGACCGATTTGGTCACGACATCGGCGACGCCCAGGCTTTCGAAGATCGCGCGCATCGGACCGCCGGCGATGATGCCGGTTCCCTGGGGCGCCGAGCGCAACGTCACGCGGCCCGCGCCGAAATGGCCGTTGCCGTCGTGATGCAGCGTGCGGCCGTCGCGCAACGGAACGCGGATCATCTTCTTCTTGGCCGCCGCGGTCGCCTTCGAGATCGCCTCGGGAACCTCGCGCGCCTTGCCGTGGCCGAAGCCCGCGCGCCCCTTGCCGTCGCCGACGACGACGAGGGCCGCAAAGCCGAAGCGCTTGCCGCCCTTCACCGTCTTCGAGACGCGGTTGATGTGGACGAGCTTTTCGATCAGCTCTTCGCCGCCGTCGTCGGT
>JACDGO010000413.1 GCA_013821585.1 Sphingomonadaceae bacterium | reverse complement strand
ACGCGACGGCGAGCGCCGACCTCGACCGGGTGCGGCAACTGCTCGACGAGATCGAGGGCAAGGAGGAGATCGCGCGCCTGCTCGATTCGGCGCGCGGCGCGGCCGCGGCGAAAGTGTTCATCGGCAGCGAGAACAAGCTGTTTGCGCTGTCGGGCTCGTCGGTGATAGCGGCGCCCTGGCACGGTCGCGACGGCAATGTGGTCGGCGTGGTCGGCGTGATCGGCCCGACGCGGTTGAACTATGCGCGTGTTGTTCCCATCGTGGATTTCACCGCGCAGGCGCTCACGCAGAAATTTTGGCGAGATTGATGGACGACATGAACGACGACGAACTGACCGCCGAGGACGCGATGATCGCCGAAGGCGCGCCGCCCGAGCCGAATCCAGAGGAAGAAGATCGCACCGCCGCGCTCGAAGCCGAGCTCGCCGACGCGAAGCAGGCGGCGCTTTATGCGCAGGCGGAAATGCAGAACGTCCGCCGCCGCCTCGAGAAGGACGCGGCCGACGCGCGCGCCTATGGCGCGACCAATTTCGCGCGCGACGTGCTGTCGGTCGCCGACAATCTTTCGCGCGCGCTCGACGCGATTCCCCCGGCGCTGCGCGAGGACGAGAAGCTTAAAGGCCTGGTCACAGGCCTGGAGGCGACGGGCCGCGAGCTCGACGCGGTATTCCAGCGCAACGGAATAACCCGCATCCCGGCGGTCGGCGAAAAGCTCGATCCCAACCGCCACCAGGCGATGCTCGAAGTGCCGAGCGACGACGCCGAGCCCGGCACGATCGTCCAGGAAATGCAGGCGGGCTATATGCTTCGCGACCGCTTGCTCAGACCCGCGATGGTCGGGGTCGCGAAGGCGGGCATGACTGCGTGACACTCGATGTAGCGGAAGGGGGCTGCTTTTGCGGAGCGGTGCGCTACCGTGTTACGGGGCCGCCCAACGCCTTGTCGCTTTGCCATTGCCGCTCCTGCCGATCGGCGGCTGGCGCGCCCTCGCTCGCTTGGGCGATCTTTCCGGAAAGCCGTTTCGAGCTTGTCGCAGGCGAACTCGCGACCTTCGAGCCGTCGCCCGGGGTTGAGCGCGGCTTTTGCGCGCGCTGCGGCACCTCGCTCAGCTATACGCGGGCGAACCGGCCGGGCCTGTTCGACGTGACGACGGCGTCGCTCGACGATCCGGAGGCCTTCGCCCCGCTGGAGGAGATCTGGACAGAAGAACGGCTGACCTGGGTTTCGCCCAATCCGGCGCTGCCGCAATTTTCGCAATTCAGCACGCCGACACCGGTTACGAATGAGTGCCCCGAAGATTATCGGGCAACTGCGTTGATCCGGTCGATGCGGATGCGCGCATCTCCAAGCGTTGAGAGCATCTGTTCGCGCAGGGGATTTGTCTGATGCCGCGCGACCGACCGAAATTCTCGCAGAACGGCCCTGAGCGCCGCCCTGGCGGAGGCGTCGGGATCGGGGTCCGCGACGATCGAATCGGGTGGGATCAACATTCCGCCACAATCGCCGTCGCGTGGTTAACGCCGCGTAAATTCGACTCTTCAATCAACACGAAAAGGGCAAGACGCTTTCATATTGCGAAAGCGGCGCCGCGCCGCGGATCACGCGCCCCTCGCGCAGCAGAAACGCGTGCTTCACGATCTCCGCCTGCTGCTCGATCCCGTAGCGCTCGAGCGGCCAGCCGGGCTTCAGGCTGTAGTCGTAGCGACAAAAGGGATGGCGTCGGAGCGGTAGATAAATTCCCTTCTGCCGCTGCCACACATGCGTCATCTCGTGGATGAACAGCGCTTGCGCGTCGATGTGGCGGGCGCAAAAATCGTCGCAATAGAGGCTCCCCTTGGGGTGGAACCACATCTGCCCATCGGGAGACATCGCGGTTTCGCGCGGCTGAAAGAACGCCCATTTGCGGTTATTGACGCGCACGCGGACGTAATCGATCGCGTCGCCGAACACCGCGCGCGAGAGCGCCGTTTCCGCCGGCGTCAGCGGACGCGAGGTCAAGGGGCGGCGTCGCCCGCGCGCCGCAATGCGGCATCCACCTCGATCCGCTCGCCGCTCGCGAAGGTGAAGATCAAGGGCAGGGTGCGCGGTGGGACGATGCCGGGATTGACGTTGAACAGCATCACATGCCGTCCGCCGGGCTTGAACTCGACCTTGCCCTTCGCGGGGATCGCGACGCCGCCTTCGATCCGCTTCATCGACGCCATATTTCCCGAAGCCATTGTCTCGTGCATCTCGGCGCGGATCACGACCGGGGAGGAGACGTCGAGCAACCGGTCGGCTGTCGGCCCGCCGTGGATAGTTAAATAGGCGGCGCCGGGCGTCACGGGAGTCGCGCCGAGCCGCACCCACGCCTCGTCGACGCGCTGTTCGGCCTTTTGCCCGCACCCCGCGAGCGCGAGGGCGGCAATCATCGCGAGAGTGGCGCTACGCATCGAGTTTCTCCTTGCCACGTCAGCTAGTGGCGCGCGCTTCTTGTCGCAAGGCGATGCGCACCTATATCGGCCATCGAAACAATCATCGGACGCCTCGCGAAGGGTCCGCGCAAAGCATGAGGTAGTTGAAGATATGGCCAAAGTTATCGGGATCGACCTCGGCACGACCAATTCGTGCGTCGCTGTCATGGAAGGCGGCAAGCCCAAGGTGATCGAAAACGCGGAAGGCGCGCGCACGACGCCGTCGATCGTCGCCTTTGCCAAGGACGGCGAGCGGCTGATCGGCCAGCCCGCCAAGCGCCAGGCGGTCACCAACCCCGACAACACGGTTTTCGCGGTCAAGCGCCTGATCGGCCGCCGCTTCGACGATCCGGTGACCAAGAAGGACACCGAGCTGGTTCCCTATTCCATCGTCAAGGGATCGAATGGCGACGCTTGGGTCAAGGCGGGCGGC
>JACDGO010000412.1 GCA_013821585.1 Sphingomonadaceae bacterium | reverse complement strand
CCCCGCCAACTCGTCCCCGATGCGGGCCAGCATCCCAGCTCCGATCTCGAGCGCGACCTGGTCTGGCGACAGCAGCGTCAGCAGGTCGGTCTCGGCCAACACCCCGCGATTGACCATCACCGATCCGCATTCGATTGGAGTGGGCGGAAGCGCGCGCCCGGTGAACATCGCCTCCCAATGCGCGCGCAACGGAGTCCCCGCCTGCCCTGAGATCCAGCCATATTGGGCAAGTTGCTGGAGGTCTGGGTGCGCGATCCGCGCCAATGGATGCCCCGCCCGCCCGATCACCGCCAGCCGGTCGACGAACAGCGGCTCCTGCTCGGTTCCTGGCGCCGCCTCCTCGCGAAGCGCGCCGATGGTCAGGTCGATGATCCCGTCGAGCAGCGGCTCGATCAGGTCGCGCCACGATCCTTCGTAGACATCCACGGTCGCCCGCGGCGCGCCCTCCTGGAAGCGCGCCAACACCTCTGGCAGTACCAGCGCGCGCGACAGGGGCATTGCCCCGACCGCGATCCGCCCGCGCTGCTCCCCCCCGGCAATCGTGGCCAGCGCGGCGGCAATTTCGATCCCCGCCAGCCGAACGGCCCTCGCCAGCCGGCTTCCCGCCGCGGTGATCGCCACCCCGCGCCCGCGCCGCTCGATCAAGGGCTGGCCCCAGATCTGCTCGAGGTCCCGCACCGCGCGATGCAATGCCGGCTGTGACAGACCGGTCGCCCCAGCCGCGCCCACGAAGCTTCCCGCCGCTACCAGTGCAAGGAAGGCGCGCGCCTGTGCCGCGGTGACCAGCTGTGCCGGTCGGACAAAGCCCCGCCCCTGCCGTCCGCCGCCACGTGCGACCGAGTCGAGGATCGCGAACCCCGCGCTCGCCCGCTCGGCCAGCACCCGCCCAGCCTCGGTCGGTTTCAGCCCATCGGCCTGTCGCTCGAACAGCAGTGCGCCAACCTGTCGCTCGAGCTTGGCCAACCCCTGGGTCAGCGCCGGCTGTGTCAGCCCGACCAGGCCCGCTGCCGCGCTCATACTGCCGCGCTCGACGATCGGTCCGAGCGCGCGCAGATGCCGCAGGTTGAGATCGAACGGGGCAAGCTCCATCACCCACGCTTAGCAAAAACTTATTCTCCCCGCACGTTCGTGATTTGTCATTGCGAGCAGCTGCGGCAACTGTGTCGCAAATAGGAGCAATCATGGCAGGCAAGGTCGTCCGCACAATCCCCCGCGCCGAAGCGAGCGTGATCGACGCGCTTGGCGCCGCCGGGGTCGCCACGGTCCAAGAGGCGCAGGGCCGCATCGGGCTGCTCGCCAGCCGCCTTCGCCCGATCTTTCCCGGCGCGCGCATTGCCGGGTCGGCGGTGACTATCTCCGCCCCGCCGGGCGACAACTGGATGATCCACGTGGCGATCGAGCAATTGCAGCCCGGCGACATTCTTGTCCTCGCCCCGACGTCCCCCTGCGAAGACGGTTATTTCGGCGACCTTCTCGCCACGTCGGCGATGGCTCGGGGCTGTCGCGGACTGGTCATCGACGCCGGGGTACGCGACGTCCGCGACCTCACGCAGATGGGCTTCCCCGTCTGGTCGAAGGCGGTATTCGCGCAAGGCACGGTCAAGGCGACGCTCGGCTCAGTCAACGTCCCCGTCGTCTGCGCCAATGCCGCGATCGAGCCGGGCGATGTGATTGTCGCCGATGACGACGGCGTTTGCGTGGTCAGGCGGGCCGAAGCTCCCGCGGTCCTTGCGAAAGCGCAGGCGCGCGAGGCCGCCGAGGAGTCGAAGCGCGAGCGGCTCGCAGCCGGCGAGCTCGGTCTCGACATCTACGACATGCGCGGCAAGCTCGCCGAACTAGGTTTGACCTATGAGTGAACCCGGGCCTTCGGCGAAATTGGGACCCGGTTTTGCGCCCGGAAGCGCCGGCAACGACGGCACCCGCTGCATGTGGATGCGCGGGGGAACGTCGAAGGGCGGCCTCTTCCTAAAGAATGATTTGCCGTCGGACCCCGCGGTACGCGACGCCTTGCTGCTGCGCATCATGGGCTGGCCGGACCCGCGCCAGATCGACGGCATGGGTGGCGCAGACCCGCTCACCTCGAAGGTCGCGGTGGTGTCGAAATCGGCGCGCGACGGCGTGGATGTCGACTACCTCTTCCTCCAGGTCTTCGTCGACCAGGCGACCGTCAGCGACGCCCAGAATTGCGGCAATATCCTCGCCGCCGTCGGCCCCTTCGCGATCGAGCGCGGGCTCGTCAAGCCGACCGGCGAAGAGACCCGCGTGTCGATCTTCATGGAAAACACCGGCCAGATCGCCGTCGCCACCATCGCCACGTCGGGCGGGACGGTGACGTATGACGGGGACGCAAGAATCGACGGAGTCCCCGGCACCGCTTCTCCTATCCCGCTGGAGTTCCGCGACACCGCCGGATCCTCCTGTGGCGCGCTGCTGCCGACGGGCAATGCGGTCGACATGGTTGAGGGTACGCCGTGCTGCCTGATCGATAACGGAATGCCATGTGTAATTATGAAGGCCTCCGATATCGGCTTTTCCGGCTACGAAACCCGCGACGAACTCGAATCCCAAACCGCGATACGGGCGAAAATAGAGAAGATCAGATTGACCGCCGGACCGCTCATGAACCTGGGCGATGTGACCCTGAAATCGGTCCCCAAAATGATTCTGGTCGCCCCTCCGAAACAGGGCGGTGCGGTCACGGTGAGGAGCTTCATCCCCCACCGCGCCCACGCTTCGATCGGAGTCTTGGGAGCGGTCAGCGTGGCGACCGCCTGCCTCGTCGAAGGCTCCCCCGCCGCCGCCGTCGCTTCGATCCCCGATGGCAAGGTCAAGACCCTTTCGGTCGAGCATCCGACCGGCGAGATGAGCTGTGTCCTGACCCTCGACGACG
>JACDGO010000411.1 GCA_013821585.1 Sphingomonadaceae bacterium | reverse complement strand
TGCTGGCGGTCAGACGCTTGGCGAGCTTGTCGAACAGCGTGACACTGTTCCAGTGGGCATCGGTCTTCCAGTCGTCGCCGTCCTTGCGGTTGTAGTTCGAGGCCACCGAAAGATAAGTGACCTTCTCCTTGACCTCGACCTTGCCGATGCGGCCGATGATCCGAAATTCTGCGATGTTCTGCATGGGTCTTACTCCGTCTTGGGTTGCGCAGGTGATTTCCTGACGGTCTTCAAGGGGGCCGCGAAGGAGCCGCGATCCAGCCAAAAAAACGGAGGCTCTGCCCCATGCAATGGGGTGGAAACCGTAGGATGCCCCGCCCGCCTTGGCGGGCATTAGGAGGCGTCCGGTTTTTTGCTTGATCGTATTAGGCGACGCGCGCGGCCACGAAACCGGCAAACAAGGAAATCGTTCTGCCAACCCCGGACAAGAGAGCCTGCCGATCCTTCGCGCGATTGGTTCTGGCCGTATCGACAACGGGGTCTGCGATGTCACAGCCGGTGCCAGCTCAACCGCCACCAACGGCCCCGCCAGGCCGCATTCACCCGAACATTCTCGCCGCCCACAAGCACTCACGAGTTGCAGCAGCGCCGCGACCTTCAACCCATCACAGCGATCCGCAACAACCACGGCAGCGGCATCATCGACAGCGACGTTTGGCCATGGCGGGGACCCATCCCGACGATGGCGGCGGCTAGACGATCACCGCATGACCGGCTGTCCGGCGGCAAGCCGCGCCAATCGCTCCGGCAACAGGGCCAGAATGGCGCACTGCCGTTCGGCAGTCGCGCCGCCCCATTCGCCGATCTCGGCGATGGTGCGACCGCAGCCGGTGCAAAGCTCTGCGCGCGAGTCGAGCGCGCAGACCTCAACACAGGGCGATTCAGGAGGCTCGATCACGCCTTTCCCCTAAACGCGAAGCGGCTCCCTCGCTATCCTTCGCGCGCAATCGGCACGACAGCCATAAGCTGCCGTGCCGATTTGAGGCCGGTCGGAACGTCCGGCCTTTGCCCGTCCGGCAGGGACGGGCCGCGCGAACATTTATTCAGGGGAACTTGGGAACAAGAAAATGAGGGCGAGCCGCTCGGCCCGCCCTCTCGATTCAAGCCGCTTCCTCCTCCTCCAACTCGACGGCCTCGCCGTCCTCGTCATCTTCGGCTTCGTCGAATACAGGGCGTTCCTGCGCGACCTCGGCGGGCGGCTCCGCGATCACAAGCGCGGGCGGAAGCCATCCGCGCCCTGCCATCCGCTCGGCGGCGGCAGCGGCAAGGTCGCCCTTCTTCATCTTCGCGCAATTGTCGGCGGCGGGTTTGCCCAGCGCCTCGGTCATGATCTTGGCGATGACCGGCTTTTTGAGCCGGTCGTAAAAGGCGACCGGCGCCTGCCATTTGCCGACCATATCGACGCGGCTGGCAAAGGCGATCTGGTCGAACCGCTGGTGGCGACGGTCACGGCGCGAGCCGGACGTCTCGCCGCCGTTGATCTGGCGCCCGACAAGCAACGCCAGCAATCGCCCCTTGGCATCGGCGTCCATCGCCTGAATGGCCACGAACCTGTTGACCTCGGGGACGGCGGCGAAGTCGCCGCTCCCG
The DNA here is from genome assembly GCA_013821585.1 of Sphingomonadaceae bacterium. Lineage (GTDB taxonomy): Bacteria > Pseudomonadota > Alphaproteobacteria > Sphingomonadales > Sphingomonadaceae > Sphingomonas_O. The sequence goes on along the minus strand of JACDGO010000411.1, from coordinate 1,308 downwards.
ATCTCATCGACCGATGCGATCTCGGCCATCGTCATCATGTCGTCGGGAACGCCAGCGTTGAACCCCTCAAGCCGCAATGACAGCGGCGAATAATAGGACGGCTCTCCGTGGATGCCCTGACCGACAAGGCAATCGAGCAGGATGTCGAGCGCGAGCGCCGGGTTGGTGGCGACCGCCTCCTGCACCGCCAGCGTCTTGATGCGCGATAGTGTCTCGATCATCGCCCCCGAATAATCGGGCTTGATGGCCGGTGCATCGCCGCTGCCGCCTTTGGCAATCCGCTTGGTGCGGATAGCCTTGGCCTCGACCTCGCCGCAATTGCCCATGAACAGCACGATCGCACTGTCTGCCTTCTGCGCGTCGGTGAACACGCACAGCCGGTTTTCGAGGATACGGGCTTCGCGCTCCAGACCGTTGAACACCCGGTCGCCCCACTGGCTGCCCTTGCCGAGTTCGGCAAGCCGCGCGTCGGCGGCGGACTGTATGCGTTCGCGCTCTGCCGCTTCGGCCTCGGTCGGCTCGCGCCGTCCATCGGCGTGAACGGTGACGAGGTTGTAATAGTCGTCGGGCCGGTCGAGCGAAGCCCGAACATCGCGCCAGCCTTCGCCGCGATAGCTCGCCTCGACCTCGGCCATCTTGGCGGTGGCCAGTGTCTCGACCAACGCGGGGTCATCGGCATACCCGTCGCCGCCTTCTGCGAACAGGTCGGCGGTGATCGTGCCCGCTGCGACATAGGCATCACGCCCGACGAACAGGAACAGCGCGCTGGTCGTGCCGATCTTCTCCTCGGTCAGCAACCGCCGAATTTGATGGGCGCTGTTGCCGAACCGCTTCAACGCCTCAAGCTGGCGGTCGTGGTCGTCGGTCAGGGTCAATGCCTGTGCTGCTTCCATGCCTATCTGGTCGCGCGCCAGACATGCGAGCGCATCCGGGTGCAGCGCCGACAAGCGCAGCACCTTCTTGACGTAGGACAGCGCCACCCCAAACCGCGCGGCAATATCTTCGGGCGATTTGCACTCGCCGCGAAGATCTCCATAAGCGATCACCGCATCGGCAACGTGCATTTCCTCGCGCTGGACGTTCTCGGCGAGCGACAGTTCGACCGCCTCGGTCTTGTCGCGCACGTCCACGCTGACCGGATGGCTGGCAGGAATCGCCCTGGCCTTCTCAAGCTGCTTGAACGCGCGGTAGCGTCGGCCTCCGGCGGCAACCTCGAAGCGATTGCCTTCGGCGTAAACGACAAGGTTCTGCAACTGGCCGTGCGCCAGCATATCGGCGGCAAGCTGGTCGATGGCCTTGGGCTTCACG
>JACDGO010000410.1 GCA_013821585.1 Sphingomonadaceae bacterium | reverse complement strand
GGGGAGACGGGCGAGATGTCCTGCATGACGCGGGCCTATACGCCCAGCCTGACTCGCGGATTGCCCGCCTTGCCCGCGGCTTCGGCCCAGGCCTTCAACGCCGCGTCGTCAGCGGGGATCTCGATTTCGATCGTCACGAGCTGGTCGCCGCGCGCGCCGCCCTTGGCGGTGAATCCCTTGCCTTTGAGCCGCAAGGTTCGCCCCGACGACGATCCTGCGGGCACGTTAAGCATCACCGGCCCGTCGACGGTCGGCACCCTCACCGGGCCGCCGAGCACCGCTTCGGAAAGCGTGACGGGGAGGTCGAGGCGGATATTGTTATCGTCGCGCCTGAAGAAGCGATGGCCGCCGACCTCGATCGTCACGATCGCGTCGCCGTTTCCGGCGGGGCCGGGCTCGCCCTTGCCGGTCAAACGCATCTGCGTCCCGGTCTCGACGCCGTTGGGGAGCTTCAGGTCGATCGTCTTGCCGTCACCGAGCGTGATGCGTTGCGGGCGCTGGGCTGCGGCGTCCTCGAAATCGACGGCGAGGCGATAGGCGACGTTCGCGCCTTTCTGCGGCGCGCGGGCGCGAGCGAACCCGCCGCCGCCGCCGCGCCCGCCGAACAACCCCTCGAAAATGTCGCCAAAGTCGCCACCACCGGAATTGAACTCGAAGCCGCCCGGTCCAGCGCGATGCCCGCCGCCTCCGCCGAAGCCGAACGGCGCGGCCGGATTGCCCTCGCCGTCGATCTCGCCGCGGTCGAAGCGCGCGCGCTTGTCCTTGTCCGTCAGCAGATCGTAGGCGGAGGTGACCGCCGAAAAGCGTTCGGACGCCTTGGGATTGTCCTTGTTCTTGTCGGGGTGCAGCTCCTTCGCGAGTTTGCGATAGGCCTTCTTGATGTCGGCCTCGCTCGCGCCGCGCGCGACGCCGAGCGTGGAATAGGGGTCAACTGCCATGGCGGGTCAGTTATGACCCGCCGCGCCGTCGATCAATGGTTCGACGTCGACTCCGACGTGCATCGAGCGCGCGCCCTGTCCCAGAAAGATGCCGTCGATCGGCGCGACTTCGGAATAGTCGCGGCCGATCGCTGTGACGATATGATCGCCCGCCATCCAGATGCCGTTGGTCGGATCGACTCCGACCCAGCCCCGCTCCGGCCCGCACCACAAAAGCACCCAGGCGTGCGTCGCGTCCGCGCCGACCAGTCGCGCCTCGCCCGGCGGCGGCAGTGTGCGCAGATAGCCCGAGACGTAAGCCGCGGGGAGGCCCGCCGACCGCAGTCCCGAGATCATCACCTGCGCGAAATCCTGGCACACGCCGGTGCGTCTTGCGAACGCATTGGCGGGCAGGGTTTCTGTCTTGGTCGCGTCGGAATCGTAGGTGAATTCGGACTGGATGCGCCGAGCGAGGTCGATCGCGGCGTCGAGCGCGCCGCGTTCCGGCGCGAGGCTCGGCGCGCACCAGTCGGCGATCGCGGGATCGAGCGCGACCATCGGCGACGGGAACAGGTAATTGGCGGGGGACGAGGCGGAGACGTCGCGGCTTTCGCGTGCCAGACGAGCGACGGTGGCGAGGTCGGGATCGGACGCGGTCGGCGCCGGGATCCGGCGATCGACATCGACGGTCGCGCGGCTGACGATCGACAGCTCGGTCACGGCGGCTTCGATCACCAGCCGCGTGACGTTGGCGAGCGACGCGTCGGCGCGCGCGAGCGACAAATGCCCGCCCGGCTCGACCGAGAGATCGTGCGCCACGAGCGTCTGGCCCGACCAGATGATCGGCTTCAACCGCAGGTTGCAGCGCGCGAAGCGCACAGGCGCACCATAGCTGAAACGCGTCTCGTGCCGGATCGCATACCTCACGCGAGCGTCATGCCCGAAGCGCGAAGCGGCGCTCCGCCGCGCAGGAAGAAGCGCCGGCCGATCGCATCGGACAGGCCCAGCAGCCGGTCCTCGATTCCGTGCACCGCGTCGTTCCCAAGCGTCCAGCCGCCGAGCGTGGTCAGCGTGGCGGCGAGCGCGACCGCCTCGACCTGCTGAAGCTCGGCCAAGCCGTCGTCGCTGAGGCGCGGCAGCGCGCTGAGATGCGCGACGATCGCCTCGACCTGGAACGCGAGGCTACGCGGATTGCCCGCGTCGAGCGCGACGAGGTCGCGCACCGGCACCAGCGCGATGCCGGTCGGATAGCGCTGGCGATAGCCGATCTGCGAATTGGTCAGTTCGAGCAACAGGGTCAGATCGTCGGCCGTCGCGTTCTCGCTGGCGAACACGCGCATCGCGCGGCAAACGGTGACGCCGCGCTCGATCCGCTTGCCGAGATCGAGGAAACGCCAGCCCGCGGTACGGCCCATGTTCTCCGCCGACAGCCCGCTCAGCGCCGCGAGGCGCTCGTGGAGCCCGGCCGCGCGCGTCGCCGCCGAACCCTCTTGCGGAAACGGCGCGTCGAGCAGCCTCCACACATCGGCCGACAGCCGATCGCGCGAGCCTTCGCCAATCTCGCGCGCGGCGCGCATCAATGTTCTGACGCTGGACGGTGCCGGGCCGTCGAACGCGGCGATGGCGAGCGCGACGAGGCCGCCGCTCGCCGCCGCCGCGCCGTTCGTTATGAGCAGGTTAGCAAGACGCGTGCGCGTTTCGGGAGCGAGCGCCGCGCCGCCATCGACGTCGGTCGATCCGCCGAGCCCGCCGCGCACCAGCGCGAGGATGGCCTCGGCGCGCTCGAGATAGCGGCCGAGCCAAAAGAGGTTGTCGGCGACGCGGCTCGGCAGCGTGCCCGGATTGCGGCGGATGACGACCGCGTCGGGTGAGGGCATCAGCGTGACCGGCGCGACCGGGCGTTCGCAAACGATCGAGACATCGGCGGAAAAGGCGCCGTCGCCCATCATCGCGGCGCGCGCGTCGAGCCGCTCGCCGATGCGCGCGAAGCCCCCCGGCATCACGCTCCACGC
>JACDGO010000409.1 GCA_013821585.1 Sphingomonadaceae bacterium | reverse complement strand
GCCCGCCACCGCCCCCGATCCGCTTATTCAGCGACTGGCTGTTCTGAAATGCTGTCGATGGCCTCGGTGGGCAGCGCCAGCGGCTCGGCGAACTATTTCGCCAAGGACAATTATTACTCGAACGAGGAATCGACCGAGGCGTCGATGTGGTACGGTGCCGGTGCCGAAATGCTCGGGCTGGCGCCTGGCGAAGATGGCGAGCTCGCCAGCCCTGAAGCAGACAAGGCGGACGCCGCGGACGTCTCCGAGGACGCGCCCGTTCAAGACGAGGCTCTCGCGCTCGAACAACCATCGGATGATCCGGCGCCTGACGAGCTTACCGGGGAGACTTCCGCCGTAGCGGATGACGCGCAAGGTGCCGAGACGTCTGCCGATAATCCGGATCCAGGCCCCGAATGCGCCGATCCCGCCGACCGGCCTTCCGATGACCCTGCCGAACCGTCGCTGCAGGCGGCCCCAGAGGCCCCAGGAGAGGTCGCGGATAAGCCTGCGGTGTCAGAGGTCCCCCACGCCACCGAAGGAGTTCCTGGGGTGGCCCACGAAAGCGACAGACCCGCAATCGCGCTCGACATGGATGTCGACATCGATCTCAGCAGCTTGCCTGCGCTCGACGTAAGTGTTGGTTCAGCGCCCGAGATGAAAGCTGGCGACGCTGCCCCCCCACAAAATCGTCCACTCACCAATCCCAGCGGGCGCGTCGATGCGACGACGTTCGAGAATATCCTTAAAGGCAAACTGCCCGATGGCACCCAGGTCGGCGAGCCCGGCAAGCGCGCGCTTGGCATGGACCTGACCTTCTCGGCACCCAAGTCGGTATCGGTGCTCGGTCTTGTCGGCGGCGACAAGCGGCTGCTCGAAGCCAACATGAAGGCGGTCCAGTCGGCGATGCGCTTTGCCGAAAAACACTTCGCCGAAGGGCGGGTCAAAGAACAAGGAAGCGCCATACCCGTCCGCACGGGCAACCTCGTCTATGCGCTCTTCGCGCACGACACGAGCCGTGCGCTCGACCCGCAAGCGCATGTCCATGCCGTCATCGCCAACATGACGCGGATGCCGAATGGTGACTGGCGCTCGCTCCACAACGGCCAGCTCTGGCGCAACAATACCGTGTTGGGCTCGGTCTATAATGCAGCGCTCCGCGAGAACATCGAAAAGCTCGGCTACAAGATCGAGCTCACGGGCAAACACGGTTCGTTCGAAATCGCCGGGGTTCCCAAGGACGTCCGCGAAGCCTTCAGTCAGCGCCGCGAGACGATCTTGGCAAAAGCCGCAGAACTGGGAACTGCAACGCACAGGGGGATGGACAAGATCACCACAACCACGCGCGATCCCAAGCTCAACAGTCCGGAACACAGCGCTTTGCTTGCAAGCTGGCAAGACCGCGCAGCAGCGCTTGGCTATGACCCGCGCGCGACAATCCAAGCGGCGGGCAATTCCCTCACCGGTCACCAGGGCGCGCTTAAAAGAGGCGTGCAGATCGTTGTCGGCTTGAAGGCGACCCTTGATCGCGCCACTGAATTGTTACGAGACACAAGAGATCCATTGCTTGACACCAAGTCCGCCAAACTGGGTCTCACCGTCGATGCGCGTACGCAAAACGCCGTCGCTGGCGCTATCCGTCACCTCGACCAGCGCGAGGCGGCGTTTGGCGTGCATCAGCTAACCAAGACAGCACTCGACCAGGGCTTGTCAGGCGTGACACCCGAAGGGGTTGCGCTCCGGATCGCCCAACTGATCCGAAATGAGCAGCTCGTCCCGGGCATCAGCGATCGCGCTGACAAGCACGTGACGATGCTCGCGACCAAAGACGCGATCCACACCGAGACCTCGATCCTTGCCAATGTCGCTCAAGGCAAGGGGGCGACCGAGCGGCTGATCGCCCCGGACTTTGCCGCCGAGGTATTACGCGGCGCTGCCGGGACCACCGGACTGAACGCGGGCCAGCTAGCGGCGGCAACAAGCATCATCTCATCGGACGACCGGATCATCGCTGTCCAGGGCATTGCCGGTGCCGGCAAATCGACGATGCTTGGCGTGGCGGCGCGCGTCCTCGAAAACTACGGCAAGAATGTCGTCGGCCTCGCCTTCCAGAACAAGATGGTAGGAGACCTCGCTGAAGGCGCAGGGATCAAGGCGCAAACGCTGGCGTCGTTTCTCATGCCCTACGAGCGAATGATCGCGGAGAACGACCGCACCGGCCTGAACGCCGCGCGCAAAGAAATGCGCGGCAGCGTCGTGATCGTCGACGAGGCGTCGATGGTCTCGAACCGCCAAATGGCGTCGCTGACCTCGATCGCCAATCTCCTCGAACTCGACAAACTCGTCCTGGTCGGCGACCGGCAGCAGTTGCTCAGTATCGATGCCGGCAAATCGTTCGCGGTGGCCCAGTCTCGCTCAGCGACCTCGCGGATGGATGAAAATCTGCGCCAGCGCACCGATGAGATGCGTACTGTTGCCGCACTCACCAACAGGGGTCGTGCTGGCGAGGCACTAGCTGTGCTGGGATCTGCCGTCGTCTCCACACCGGACCGGATCGGCGAAGCGTCGGCACGCTGGCTTGCGCTGCCGACCGCCGAACGTGACCGAACGATGGTCCTCACCAGTGGCCGCGAAACGCGCGGCAACCTCAACCTGGCAATTCAGGCGGGGCTCAAAGCCGAAGGCAGCCTGATGGGGGAGGGCGCGACACTCACCGTGATCGAGCATGTCGACCGCACGCGCGAGGATCTGCGCCATGCGCGCAATTATCAACCCGGTCTCAGCCTTTCGCTTTGGGGCGACGAGAAGTCGCTCGGTCTGAAGCGCGGCGAATACCGGATCAAGCGGTTCGTGAAAGGCGACCGGGTCCAGCTCGAGCGCGACAACAAGAAGATCATTATCGACCCCAAGCGCCTCAGCCCGTCGCGCCGCGAGGACCGCATGACGATGAT
>JACDGO010000019.1 GCA_013821585.1 Sphingomonadaceae bacterium | reverse complement strand
GTTGGCGGCGGGGGTGGCTGCGGGATGAACGAACGGCGCGGGGGCGTCGAACGCGAAGGTTCGCGCCATGCAGCGGCGTGAAAACGCCGCTGGCCTGTGCGGGCGCGCCATTTCGCTTGACCGCCCGCGCGCCTCTCACTTGGATGGCGATCCTTCGCGCCCCTAGCTCAGCTGGATAGAGCATCGGACTTCGAATCCGAGGGTCGGGCGTTCGAATCGCTCCGGGCGCGCCATTTCGGTTCAAAAGTGGGAACGCCGTTCGCCGCCGTTCCCACGCTGGCGACGGCGGCGAGAGTCCGCAGCAACTCGGTTTTCGTGCCCATGATGCGGACTTCGCTGTTGCCGACCACCTCGATCCGCTGCGCCACGGCTCGGAGGTGGTCGCGGCGATAGCTGCCGTCCTTGTTGCGCAGGCGGCGACGCGCTGCCGCCGCGAATGCCTTCACCTTCTCGGTCGTCAGCTCGGGTCCGGCGCGTTCGATCGCGCCCGCCGCCCGTTCTGAATCGGCGCGGGCTTGGTCGCGAATCGCTGAGAGTTCGGCGAGCCGCCCCTTCAAGGCCGGATCGCTGATGTCGGCGACGCCGTTCTCAATCGCTTCGTAGAGTCTGACGAGCTTGGCGTCGGCCTCGGCCGCGCGTTTGCGCAGCTCGGTGATATGGCCGCGCCGCCGTTCGACATACTCCTCACGACGGTCCAGCACCTCGCCCAACAGGACCGTCAATCGACGGGGGTCAAGCAGCCGGTCCTCCAGGTGATCGGCCACAGCCTTGTCCAGCTTGGCCATCGGCACGGTCGTGCCGCCGCAGCCGGTGTTCCCTTGCCGGGCGCGGGTCGAGCAGGTGTAGTAGCGATATTGCCCGCTCTTGCCGGTCCTGAGGGTCATCGCGCCGCCGCACGTGGCGCAGAAGCAGATGCCGGTAAGAAGGGTGGGGCCGCTGACCGTGCGCGGCGCGGTCCATTGCGGGCTGCGGGATTTGAGGTGGGCCTGCACCGCCTTCCACTCAGGCTCGGTGACGATCGGCGGCACGGCCATGACGGCGTGTTCCGCCTCAGGCTTCGGCCGCCTGGTCTTGTGGTCGCGGGTGTTGAAGCGGTGCTCGCCGATATAGGTCGTTCGGGTGAGCACCTGATGGACAGCGGCGATGCCCCAGCGCCCGCCGTCGCGGGTGCGGATGTCGCGGGCGTTCAGATGGGTGGTGATCGACTTCAAGCCCATCGGGCCGCTGTCGCCTTCGCCGCGTAACGCCAGCCGGTAGATCAGCCGCACGGTCTCGGCGTGGATCGGGTCGATCTCCAGCTTCTTCTTGGTCTTGGCCCCGCGCTGTTCGGCGGCGACAATGCGATAGCCGATCGGCGGCAACGCGCCGTTCCAGAAGCCTTGGCGGGCGTTCTCGTTCATGGCGCGCAGCGTGTGCTTGGCGTTCTCCTTGGACTGATACTCGTCGAACAGCGCCATGATCTGGCGGATCATGTTGCTCATCGGGTCGTCGCCAAGGTCCTGGGTGATCGACACCAGCCGAACGTCGGCCTTGGCGAGCCGCCGGACGTAGAACTCAAGTTGGAACTGATCGCGGAAGAAGCGCGAGAAGGAATGGACCAGCACGACGTCGAACGGCGCGGGGCGTTCGGACGCCGCGTCCATCATGCGCTGGAACTCGGGGCGGCGGTCGTCGGTCGCCGACTGGCCGGGTTCCAGATATTCGGAGGCGACCTGCCAGCCTTTGGCGGCGCAATAGGCATCGGCCTGACGCCGTTGATCTGGAATGGACAGGTCGCTCTCGGCTTGGCGGCCGGTGGAGACCCGCAAGTATAGCGCCGCGCGGATTGGACGGCCGGCGAGCGTCACGTCGGTCATGGCCGGTCTCCCGTCTTACGGAAGCGGCCCGAACAGCTCATCGAGGATGTCGCCGAAATAGGCTTCGATGACGCGAGCCTCGGCCTTGGTGACGGGCATGACCTCCGGCCAATCGTCGGTGACACGAAGCCGTCCAGCTCCACGATGACGCTTCCGCTTGGCGGGCGCTCGGAAAGCCTCAGCATAGTTGTAGAGATCGAGCGGCGCGGCCCCCATCGGCCGGCGTGGCTCGATCGTGTCGCGTTGGTGATCCTGTCGCTCCGCCATCCCGCCAGCATCGGGCCAGGACCCGAACGACGGAACCGACCATAACTACGCCAGAGTGCGCTTCGGGCTCTGGCGCGCGAATACAGGCGCGCGACGGCCGCCGGTGCCCGCATCGAAGCAGCGGCGGTCACGCCGCTTCCTTCAAGGGCTTCGCACGGTCGATACGCTGCCGCTCCTTCGGGCTGTGCATTGCCTCCCAAAGATCATTGCGCCGCTGGACGTTGAGCCAGAAATCCGGGCTGTTACCGAACACACGCGAAAGGATTAGCGCGGTCGCAGCGGTGATGTTGCGGCGGTCGTTGCACAGCTCGTTGACGTGCTTGCGCTGCACGCCCATCGCATCGGCCAGCGCCGCCTGGGTCAGCCCCATCGGCGTCATGAACTCCTCGGTCAGTATCTCGCCGACGCTCACCGGCTTGCGCTTGGTCATCAACATGGCTTCACCTCAATCGTAGCTGTGGTCGTCCAGATATACTTCGCTTGCCTCGCCCTTGCTGCCGTCCCATCGGAAAATCAGCCGCCACTGCTTGTTGACGCGGATCGAATGGAACGCCTCAAGCTGGCCCCGCAGCTTCTCGAAATGGTTGCTCGGCGGAACGCGCAAATCCTGATCCGTCGTCGCATCGTCGATCATCTGGAGCTTGCGAAAGACGCGGCTTTCGAGGTCTGGCGGGATTTTGCGGGACCGGACATCGTCCACGAAGAAGTCTCGCAACCAGCGATCCCGAAAGCTCACGATCATCCGATAACTCCGGTATGGGGCTATGTACCACACGATGGTTCATTTGCAAGGCCCGTTCATGGTCGTCGACGAGAGGCGAGCCAATTGGCTAGGGTCGGAAATGGACTTCGTCGTCATCGGCCTTACCGCCATCCTCGCCTCGGGATTAACGCTCTACTCCGGTTTCGGGCTGGGAACCGTGCTGCTCCCGGCCTTCGCGATCTTCTTTCCGGTCGAGGTGGCGGTCGCCGCAACGGGGGCGGTCCATCTGCTCAACAACCTGTTCAAAGGAACATTGCTGTGGAAGCAGGCTGATTGGGGAACGGTCGCCCGGTTCGGCCTTCCAGCGATTCCAGCCGCTATCGCTGGCGCTTGGGCCCTCGGGCGGCTGGGCGGCACGTCGCAAGTCTTTGTCTGGAGCGCGGGCGGACGCGAGTTTGGTCCCACCGCCGCAGGCGTCACCATCGGCGGCCTGATGATCGTATTCGCGTTGCTAGAACTGCAGCCTTGGTTCCAGCGGCTGGCAGCGCCGCCCCGGCTAATGCCGTTCGGCGGGGTTATCACTGGCTTCGTCGGCGGCCTCACGGGCCAGCAGGGCGCGTTTCGGTCGATGTTCCTGCTGAAGTCCGGGCTGGACCCGGCGCGGTTCATCGCGACGGGTGTGCTCATCGCCATCCTGATCGATATCGCCCGCCTGCCGACCTACGCTGCCAGCTTTGGCGCGGATGGCATCGGACTCGATGGTCATGGCTGGGCGCTGGTCGGCGTCGGGACGCTGTGCGCGTTCGCGGGCGCATTTCTCGGCGTGCGTCACCTCAAGAAGGCGACGATCGGGGTCGTCCGGGTGATCGTGGCGACGCTGATGCTGGCGATCGGCACGGCTCTCGTCGCCGGCGTCCTAGGGTCGTGACGGAGACGGATGGTGGACGAAAATCAGGAATCCGAGACTGATGACCCCGCGCTGCGGCGTGTCGTGTTTATCGTTGCCCTTCTCAACCTGGCGTACTTCGGCGTCGAGTTCGCAGTTGCGACCGCCATCGGGTCTGTGTCGCTGTTCGCGGATTCGGTCGATTTTCTCGAAGACGCTTCGGTCAACCTGCTGATCGTGGCCGCGCTCGCCTGGAGCGCGACGAGCCGGGCGCGGGTCGGCATGGCACTCGCCGCGATCCTTCTCGTCCCCGGCATCGCGACGCTCTGGACGGCTTGGGGGAAGTTCAACACGCCGGTCGCGCCCGATCCGTTGCCGCTGTCGCTGGCGGCACTGGGCGCGCTCGCCGTCAATCTGACCTGCGCCTTCATGCTGGCGCGCTACCGCCGTCATAGCGGCAGCCTGACCAAGGCGGCTTTCCTGTCCGCGCGCAACGACGCGTTCGCTAACGTCGCCATCGTTCTCGCGGCGCTTGTCACGGCGTTCCTGTGGCGTTCGGCGTGGCCTGACATGATCGTGGGTCTGGCAATCGCCCTCGTGAATGCCGACGCCGCGCGTGAAGTGTGGGAAGCGGCACGCAAGGAACACCGGGCAGCGGTCTGAAGGGTGCGGAGGTCAAATCCCAAGCCCGCGTTGCCGCCCGAGCGTCCAGTCGATGCCGCCGCCCGGCATGGGGATACCCTCAACTTGCTGGCCAAGCCGCTTGGCGAGGGTGTCGTTCCACGGCACGAGCTGGAACCCTAGGCCATTGTCGATCATGGCGAACCGCCCGCTGGTGAGCTGGGCCTGGCCGACGAGCTTTCCTGATACATGATCGCCTGCTCCGGTGGGCTGCCAGTCGAGACCGCGTTCGGCGGCGAACTTCTTGCCCGAGCGATTGATCTCGGCGCTTTCCAGCTTTTCGATCAGGTCGGTCGGCGCGCGGAACTTGCCGCCGCCAAGATCGCGGACATAGCCCATGTCGGCGAGCGCCTGCTTTCGGGCATCCCAAGCCTTGCGCACGTCGCCGCCAAAGCCGGTGTGGGGCATGGTCTCACGCCCGCTGCCGAGCATGGTGCGGTCGAGCCATGTCGCGCCGTCATGGCGCACCTGCCGATCAAGTGGCAGGTGGGACAGCTCGTCGATACGCGGGCCATTGCCGAACCGCTGGCGATCATAGGCCAGCCCGCGTTGGGGCAGGTCGCCGGGAATGGTCCAGTGCTCGGCATGGACGCGCTCGACGATCCCGGCGCGGCGCAGCGCCTCCAGGCGGCGGACGTGGCTGCGGACATAGGCGTCGGCGTCATCGGCTCCGAGCCGTGCCAGCGCCTGTTCACGGTGCGCCGCTGGACTGTAGATACCGTTCGCATCGGTTACGGCGAGGATGTTGCGATCGGCGGCGCGCGGGGTGCTCGGCGGCGGCTCCACTGCAACGATGCTGCCTCGTCCGATGCCCTCGGTACTTGTCGCCGGAACCTCAAGGTGATGGACCCGCCCGTCCACGCCGTCGATGGTGAGGCCCATCCGCTCGCCCAGCTCATCACCGCCCAGCCCCTTGGCGATGACGCGACCGACTATGCGTTCCGTCGGGATAGCACGATGCACGGTGTAGCCCGCGTATGCCCGCTGCCCTGCGATCCCCTCGCGCTCCAGCGCCTGGTGCATGGTCTTGATGATGTCGCCGCGCGTGCCCAGCTCGCGAAGCATCGGTTCGGCGCGGGGCGATATCGTCCAAATGCCCGGCGTATGCTCTGTCGCCAGCCCCATGCGCTCCAGCTTGCGGGCGCGCTCGATCAGCAGCGCCCGGTTCTGCCGGGCGGTTTCGAGCACGTCCCTGTCGGGACGCAGATCGGAGAACTCGTCGCGCTCCTGCGCCGCGATCAGCATCCGGTCGAGCCGGGTGAAGCGTTCGGCGTCCACCTCGCGCTGAAGCTGACGGCTGACCTCCTGCTCGGTCTGACGGCCCAGCTCCAGGGTGACGATCTCGCTCGCACGTTCGCGGACGCCGTGGGCGATGTAATCCCCGGCGATGTTGAGCATCCTGCCGTCGTCGGTCACGCCGCGCATCAGGATGTGTGTGTGAGGATGGCCGGTATTGTGGTGATCGACCGCGATCCAGTCGAGCTTGGTTCCCAGGTCCGCCTCCATCTGGGTCATCAGGTCGCGGGTGGTCGAACGAAGGTCGGACAGCTCCACGCCTTCCTCTGCGGAAACGATGAAGCGGAATTGGTGGCGATCCTCGCGGCCCCGGTCGAGGAACGCCGGGCCATCGGCGATGTCCTTGTCGGCGGAATAGACCTGACCCTTTTCGCCGTCGCGGGTGACGCCATCGCGCTCCAGATAGCGAAGGTGCGCGTCTACCGCCTTGCCGCTGACGAACTGCCGCCCGCGCGCGGCACCGCGCTGCGGATTGAGTTTCACCACGCGGGCCTTCACCGCCACCCGGCGCGAGCGGGTGCGGACGCCGCTCCCGTCCCGGCTCCACCCGTTCCGGCCCTTCAAACCCGCCGCGATTTGAGCGCCCCGCCCGCGCGCGTTGAACCGCCCGCTTCCCTTCCCCGTCCCGGCCAGCCGGTTGGGGTTGCCGCCCGCCCGGCGGATGGCCTGATGCACCTCGCCAACGAAGGTGTTGGGACGCGCACGGACTGCCCGTGGCAAACGAGTCGCCCCTTGGTCGCGAACCTTACCGGGACGGATGCGAAAGCTGTCATCGTCGCGTGTCATGGCGCGACGATTGAGAGATGAAATCAGCGACGCAAGACAGTAAGTCGAGGCGTAGGGCCGTGGCGTAGAAAGACTTGTGAACGGCGGCAAACGGCGGGACTGGATTTGAGGCACATCATGGATGGTGCATGTCGAAGCATTGATAACAAACGAGAAAATGGCTTGAGTGCCACCCACTCACCTCGCGGACGGTGCCGCGCAACGCCAAAAAACAATGTGCAGACAAACACTTAGGAACGAAGTTCCGGTAGCGAGGAACCTCGCTTTATCTTGCCGTCACTTCTTCTCCCACCGTAACCGTCCGATGTTCGCACGTTGTTCTCCATTTCCGTGGATGCCCATATCGCCTCCGAGCTAATGGTGAGGTGGGTGGATGGGGCGACGACTGTTCGACAATGCGGCCAAGCGGTCGTGGTGGCTGGTTCATATCGAGGCGCATCGGAAGAGCGGTCTGACGGTGACCAAATACTGCCACCAACACGGCCTGACGCGTTGGACCTTCACTAAATGGCGGCGTGAGCTGACCGACTGGGAGGAGGAAAAAACCCAGCGAAAACTGGCTTCTCGCCGCCGACACCGGCCGATCTCGCCGGACCGGCGGCGCCAGGCGACGCAGGCGTTCTGGGCGATGCATGTCGAGGCGTGGCAGTGGTCGGGCCTGCACTTGAGGGACTATACTGCGGCGCTGCGGCTGTCGCCCCACAGCCTCAAACGCTGGCGCAATCTGCTCGAATCCGAGGAGGTCGTGATCGACTGGCGGGCGCTGCTGCATCCGTCGGCGCTGCCGCTGATAAGCACAAATATAAGCACTAGGACGAAGGAAATGGAGTGCGCGAAGGTCTTGACAGCGGCGATCGAAGCGGAAGCCGAACCGCCCAAACGCGCAACGCGGCGGCGCTATACGATGGAGCAAAAGATCGCGCTGCTGCTCGAGACCGAGCGGCACGGCGAAAGCGTCTCGTCGGTCGGTCGCGCTCATGGGATCGCCACCAGCGTGCTGTTCAGATGGCGCGACCAGTTCGGCTTCGGGAAGGAAAAGCCCGCTGTCCTGGTGCCGGTCCGTGTTGTGGAAACGCGCTCCGATCGCAGCGGTGAACCATCGCTTCTCGCCGATCTGCTGCCAAAACCCGACGGTATGATGGAGGTCGAACTGGCGGACGGTCGGCGCGTGTTCGCGCCCGCCGACGCCGATCCTGAAGCGGTTCGGCGCGAAGTGGCGGTGCGGGAGATGCAGCCATGATGATCGTTCCCGCCGGCGTCAAAGTGCATCTGGCGCTCGGCGTCACCGACATGCGCAAGGGCATGGATGGGCTCGCCACGCTGGTGCAGGAGGTGCTGAAGAAGGACCCGTTCTCGGGTCATCTGTTCGCG
Source organism: Sphingomonadaceae bacterium (assembly GCA_013821585.1). Lineage (GTDB taxonomy): Bacteria > Pseudomonadota > Alphaproteobacteria > Sphingomonadales > Sphingomonadaceae > Sphingomonas_O. The sequence goes on along the minus strand of JACDGO010000019.1, from coordinate 6,281 downwards.
TTCCGGGGCACGCGCGCCAACCTCGTGAAGCTCTTGTTCTGGGACGGCAACGGGCTGTGCCTGTTCACCAAGCGGATCGATCGCGGGCACTTCGTGTGGCCCCGGATGACGGTGCCGGGGGAGTCGATCCCGCTGTCCCCGGCCCAGCTCGCGATGCTGCTGGAAGGCATCGACTGGCGGCATCCCGAGCGTGTCTGGAAGCCAGCAAAAGCGGGCTGAAAAGCAACCGGAAATACTACCCAATAGTCCGGAAATGCTTGGGTTTAGGGCTGATTTATAGTAGTATCGGGCATGCGGCTCGATCTTGACAATCTGCCGTCGGATACGACGCTTCTGCACCAGTTGGTGCGCGACATGGCGTCCGTCGTCGAGCATCGTAACGACGAGATCGGACGCCTTCAGGCGATCATCAAGAAGCTTCAGCGGATGCAGTTCGGGCGCAGTGCCGAACGCCTCGATCCCAACCAGCTCGCGCTTGGACTGGAAGACCTCGATGCCGATATCGGTCGCATCGAAGAAAGCCGTCCGATCGTTGTCGATCCGGCGGTAGATCGGCAACCCCACCGCAAGCCGCTGCCCGATCATCTGCCGCGCGAAGAGGTGCTGCTCGACGTCGGCGACGATGCTTGCGCGGGGTGCGGCGGGACCGTCCACAGCATCGGAGCGAGCGTCAGCGAGATGCTCGACTGGGTGCCCGCGCAGCTTCGCGTCGTGCGGATCGTGCGACCGAAATATGCCTGCCGCGCCTGCGGAACGGTCGCCCAAGCGCCCGCACCAGAGCGCCCGATCGCGGGCGGTCTGGCGACCCCGGCGCTGCTCGCGCAGGTGCTCGTCGCCAAATATTGCGACCACACGCCGCTCTATCGGCAGTCGCAGATCTTCGCGCGTCACGGCGTCGATCTTGCGCGTTCGACGCTCGCCGGATGGGTCGGCGGGGCGTGCTGGTGGCTCGAAGCGCTGCATGGAAAACTGTGCGCCGACGTGTTCGACAGCGACCACCTGTTCGCCGACGACACGCCCGTCCCCGTGCTCGATCCGGGGCGTGGCCGCACGAAAACCGGGCGGCTCTGGGTTTATGCACGCGATCAGCGTGGCTGGGGCGGACCCGCCCCGCCTGCCGCCGTCTACCTGTTCGCGCCGGACCGCAAAGCGGAGCGGCCGGTCGCGCATCTGAAGGACTTCAAAGGCGTGCTCCACGTCGATGGCTATGCCGGGTTCGAGCGTCTGACGGCGCGCGGCGATGTCGTGCTGGCCGCCTGCTGGGCGCACACCCGGCGCAAGTTTTACGACGTCGAGCAAGCGACCGGCTCGCCGATCGCGGTCGAGGCGTTGCGCCGGATCGGTGACATCTATGCGATCGAAGCGAAGGCGCGCGGTCAATCGCCAGCGCATCGGCTGGCGTGGCGACGGTCGCTGTCGCGGCCGCTCGTCACCGCCATGAAACGGTGGCTCGAAGCGCAGTTGGCGCAAGTGCCGGCGCGCAGCACGCTCGCCGATGCCATCCGCTACGCGCTCGGTCGCTGGGGCAGCCTCAGCCGGTTCCTCGACGACGGGCACATCGAACTCGACACCAATCCGGTCGAGCGCGCGATCCGCCCGGTCGCGTTGGGCCGCAAGAACCACCTGTTCGCGGGAAGCGATGGCGGCGGGCATCGCTGGGCGGTGATCTGCTCGCTGATCGAGACCGCCAAGCTCAACGGCGTCGAACCCTATGCCTGGCTGCGTGACGTTATCGAACGCATGGTCGATGGCCATCCGGTCAACCGACTCGACGAACTGCTGCCGTGGAACTGGGCCGCTAATCATCGGCTCGCCGCCTGACGTGCAAAGACCGGACGGATACCTCCCACCCGGCAACCCACCAAGCCGCTTCCATTTCCATCCTCATATGCGCCCCGGTGCCCCGAAAAGCCGCTCAACGAGCGCTCTTGAACTGGCGGCGAAAAAGAACCGTGAAGTCCTCCGCCAGTTCGTCAACCTGCTGTCGGAGTGCCGCGCGTGGGCGGCTCGGAGGCGACAGCGCCGTCGGCGGACGGTCGTCAGTGTGCATGTTCCAGGAGCCTTGATTGGGGCTTGCGGCGTGCTCCTGACGAGTGCGCCAACTGCTTCCGCCAGCGCCGTTGATCCGCGCTGCGATGGCGACATGAGACAGGCGATGCACGTTGTCGATATGCTCAAGCAAATTGGAGGAGAACCGCAGTGCCCTGACCAGTGTCTCGCGCAGATTCTCCTCGATAAGCGCCGTGATTCCCGCTCGTCCTTCGCTCAACGGAAGCACAATCCGGATCGCGCCCTCCTCGTCCAGACGCACCGATCGATTGGACTGGCTGAGCACGAAGGCGTGCGCCTCGATCGCGCTTTCCACTCCCTCCGCATCGACGAAGATTGGTGTCTCGCCAAAGCGCCCGGACTGATGAAGGTGACGACGCAATGGCCCTTCTTCCAATTCGACTGGACGCAGGATCGACTGTCGCGGGCCGCCGACGACAGCGACCGCCAGGGTGGTCACTCCGTTGTGAAACCCTCGCTCTTCGGACGGCAGCAGACCCGTTGCGCGGGCCAACATTTCCACGGCGTCCGGTGCGCCGACGGCGGTTGACAGCTCCCATCGATGGAGCGCTCGCGTCACCGCGTCGCGCAGTTCGTCAGCAGTCGAGAACCGTTCGGTGAACTGCCCGCCTTGCCACTTCTGGACTTCGGCCACGAACCCTTCTTGATCCGGCTCGCGATCAATACCGTCTTGAACGAAGGCCAAAAGTGGCCGGCGATCGCGCGCCTCACGGAACTCTTCGTGCGTCGCGGACATGCCTGAAGGCTGCTTGGTGCCATAGCGACCGCACAGGACTAGCACCACACAATCGCTTCCGCGCACGCCAGCAAGACAAGCGACCTGCGGCGAGTCCGTCCGCGCCCCGAAAGTCTCGGCCGTCACCGCGTCGTGGCCCAGCGCGCGAACCGCTCCTACGACAGCCGCGCGCTCCGCCTCCATGCCAGTGACGAGGGAACTCACGAAGATTTTCACGTCATTGCTCCTGGGTCGTAATGATCTGCATCAATGCGGATCGCGTTCTTGCAAGTCCGCTAGATCCACAGCCTTGCCAAATTCAGGATGAGTTGGAAAAGCCGCCTTCACCGCTCCTTGTTCTGGTGCGGCTTCGTTGGTTTTCCGCCGAGCCTCCTCCACTGCGATCTTGTGCCGGATGTTCAGGGAGCGGCGCAGAATTCCCGGTATCTGGCCGGATCGCATGACGATCAGTGTCGAAGCGGCGGCAACCAGCGCTTGCCCCGAACGCTGTAGGCCAGCGGCTAAGAACGGAATTTCAGCGAAGAACGGAGGGGTGGGTATCGTCAGAGCGAGGAGAGTGATTACAGCGACCCCTACGAGCCCAAACAGCAGAAACAAGGCGTCCATCGCCGCTGTCAGCTCAAGTTGAAGCTCGTTGAGCGCGTGGACCGACCGGCCGCTGGCGGTCATGCTGCTAAGGATCAAGGAGATCGTCGGGAGGATGCTGGCCGAGACCAAGCCAAGAAAGATGACAAGCAGACGCCCTGGATCACCCGACAGGGTGTCCAGAGGCAGCGCGCCGCCGGCGGCGAGAGCCGCTAGCATCGCCAGCCACTCTATCCCTCGAAGTTGCAATCGATCTTCCCAGCCGCAGACCACTCGCGCAGTGCGTTCACAATCTGTTCCATAGCATCAGCAGGATCGAGAAGCGAGTTGACCGTTTCGACGGTTCGCTGGGTCGACAGCTTCACAATGCCCCCTTTCTCCCGGCCGTCACCTCGCAAGCCGATATCCGCGGGATCAATATTGCGGAGCGCCTCATTGATCGTGGCCCGCGATATCGGCTTTCGCTTGTTCTTCTACTTGATGAAGACGCGAAAGAATCCCTCGATCCAGCCATCGTCCGGCACTTCCGCACGTAGACTTTCGATCGCCTCCTGCCCCCAGCCAAGTGTCCTAAGAACATCAAATACCGTTGCTCCCTCCTCTCGCGCGCGTGCTGCCTCCCGCTCAATGACCTGAGCGGCGCGCTCAACACCGGCCGGCACGTTCGCGCCTCGGTTGGGCACGGCCGAGACGATCAGTTCTGATGACTCGGACAACTCCTTGCCGTCGCCTGTTGTGAAGCTTCCGTTCAGAATGATGGCTTGTCCGGGGTCGAGTTCTTCGACTCCCTGAAAAAGGGCAGTAAGATAGCGTTCAAGAGTGCGACCACGGACCTGCTGACCTTCGATCATGCCCACGTGATTGCCGACAACCGCAAAATATAGCGCCCCCTTGAGCACGCGCGCTTGCTCGCCAACATTGAGGCTTTGAAGGACAAACTCGGCTGTGTCCTCTTCAAGTGACTGCATCACGGCGTGAACGTCAGAGCCTTCTTGCAGATGAATGATCTGACCGGCGAACACTGGGCCGCCCCAGGTCTCGGGGTCGGAAAGCTTGTTTAAGATCACGAAGCTCTGATCTTGATCGATATCAATGATACGGAGCTTGGCGTTATCCGCCACGACTTGCCCACGTCGTTGGCGACCAAGCACATCGATCAACATAGCCTTGAGATCGACGCCGTCCCAAAGGCCTTCGGTCTTGAGTTGCCGGTACTGAATCGTGAATTTTTGCGACATCTGCCACCCAGCAATTTGTTTTCAGTCAGCCAGCTATGGCCGCTTCATTGGCCATCCGTAAATGCTCATCCGCCGAAAGCTTCGTGCAGCATGGCCGGGAGGAGGCGGTCGAGGTGGGTGGCGGCTTCGGTCTGGGCGGCGCGGGCGGCGCGGGCGCGCTCCTGGAGGCGGTCGAACCAGCGTTGGGCGTCCAGCGAACGAACAGGTCGCCGCTATCTGCCGTTAATCGCGACAGCCCTTGGAGCCTTGGGTCCGCCTGAGCTCATGATCGGTCATGCATCTATCAAGTCGGAGACCGGACAAGTATGACGGCGTCGATGTCAACATCCGGTCTTGCGACGGAGCTCGGTAGGTCCGCATCTGTAAGCAAGGCGGCTTCCATAATCGCCTTCGCTTGACGGAGCGACGCCCCTATCGACTAGGCGCTGGCAATCGCCGAATAGAATTGGGTCGCGAACACACCGGCTGCGGTATCGGCCACGCTGTCGGACATCGCGATTACTATGGGAACGGCTTCGAGGAGCAGGTCCGATCCGTCCAACGTATCGCACGCATTCAAGACGAGCAGCGTTGGCGGCGTGTCCGTCGCGCCGACAATCTTTGCGAGCACGTCGAAACTGATGTCCTGACCTTCCGGCGCATCCAGACTGGCGTTGTCGAACAGCAGGCCACGCCCGCCGCCGTGGCCTGAAAAGTGGATCACGTGCGGCCGGACATCGTTGATGCCGTCCATGAGGTCTTGCGGTCTGGCGGCCGGCCGCAGCGACAGCTCGATCAGTCGCGAAACTTCGCGCCCCGAAGCGCCGCCAGCACGTTGTTCACTTCGGCCTCGGTTCTCAGCGCTCTGTCGATGCTCGGGTTCGCGGTGAGATACAGGACGCGCAGCTTCTCCGGTTCAGGCGGGCGCAAATGCACGTGGGGCACTGATGCTCGCGATAGCCGCGCCATCTCCCGCACATGATCCTTTTCGACCTTGCGCTGCCGATCGGCCTTGCGCTCCGCCGCGTCACGCTCGGTCTTTTGCCTACGGTGGCGCTGATCTTCGGCCCGCGCGAGCGCCTCGCGCTCCGACTTTTCGGCGGAAGCCAAACTCGCGAGCTTGCTCGTTTGGTCGGCGCCGTTCCGGGCAATCTTGTCGCTCACGTCCGCCAGCTTGCCCGCAGCGGTCGCGGCCTTCTTGTCTTCGGCTTCCGCGCCACGGAGATAGGTCTGGGCCGTAGAGACGGAACTGGTGGACCCGGCCGATTTGCGCTTCCGCGCGGCCTCCACTCGCGCCTTGGCCAAGTCGCCTTCGTGCTTGGCGGCCTTCTTGCGCAGCGTTGCTTCCGTCTTTTTCAGCCGGTCGAGGTCGGATCGGATTGATTTAGACGACATGGGATACGCTCATTCGCCGAACGCCTCGTGCAACATCGCTGGGAGGAGGCGATCGAGGTGGGTGGCGGCTTGGGTCTGGGCGGCGCGGGCGGCGCGGGCGCGGTCCTGAAGGCGGTCGAACCAGCGTTGGGCGTCCAGCGCGGGAACGGGGACGGTGATGGCCTCCATCCGCTTCTGGGCGAAGGTTCGGTTGCGGTCGGCGCTGCCGGGTGAGGCGCGACCGATTTGATCCAGCCCCTCCTCACTCTGGAGATAGTGATGAAGGAAGCCGGGCGTGG
>JACDGO010000018.1 GCA_013821585.1 Sphingomonadaceae bacterium | reverse complement strand
CAAGACGATGACCTTTCTCACCGAACGCGTCCCAAAAAATTGGCCTGCTTACTGTGACTCGGTCACTGACAATTTCCGCGTCATCAATCCCTCAGATTTTCGGGTTCTGACGTAGACGGAGTATAGCTCGCAAGATATTTGGTGGCGACGGCTCTTCGGGGTCGGAGGAACGCCTTGAGTCGCTCATGCCGGCTGTTGGCTGTCTGAATATGCAGGTCGCCACGGACACGCTCGCCGGCACTTTGGTTCAGTGCCTCGTGGCTAACGCCAAGAGCGGCAGCGCAGGGCGGATAGCTGGTGCAACAATCGGTCACCAGCAAGGCGTCCTTGCTCAGCACCGGTTCGAGGGCTGCTTGCAGGCTGGCCGCCGAGACAGATGGCAAGACTGCGCTGACGGTCACGCCGGTGCGGTCTACAGCAACCAGGATCGGTACCTGCTCGTGCGACAGTCCGCGTTTGCTGGCCTTTCCGCCCCGCTTGCGCGGCTTGCGGCCAAGGTTCCGCTCGCCCTTCCGGCTGGACAGCACGAAGGTTTCATCGGCTTCGACGATGCCGGCGAGTTTCCCGGCGCCGCTCTTGAGAGCCTTCAGCCAGCGATGCCTCCAGCGAAACGCCGTGCTAACGGCGATGCCACAGCGTACGGCAGCAGACCGCACTGTGTCGCCATCTGCCATAGCCCGGCCGAACTCCAGCCAACGTTCCCTGTACCACAGACCGGACAACGGCGTTGTCGTCAATGCGTTGAAGCTCTTGCCGCAGGCGTTACACCGATAACGCCGCAATCCTCGAGCCGTGCCCCGACCCACCGCACCAGGCGTCGCGCAATGCGGACAGGAACGCTCTTCCCCAACAGAAATCTCAATCGTAGCGCGCGCCGCGCCGCCAATCTCCCGGCCCGCCAATACGTCGGCGACGTCCAGCTTCTGGGCCTCAGTCAATTCGTCGATCTCCGACAGCCAAATCTGAAATGCCTTGCGATCCATCGTCACATCTCCTGCGTTTCAGCCATCCTATCACCAATGCGTACAAAACGCGAACAGAGCCAAAAAAAATGAGGCTTAGCAACGCCACACGCTTGCCGTCTTCGAGGCAGACGAGATCGTCGGCACGGACCGACGCGCGGATCGACACAGCCGGTGCGCGCGCGGCAAGCGCTGGGCCTTCTCTGCCGAGAGTCGCGAGCGCTTCATGGATACGCGGAACGAGGTTGCCGATGTCGCTGATAGCGACGCTGCTATTCGCGACATGCGCGACGACGATATCGGCGGTCAGCGCAATCAGATCAACTTTGTGCATGGTAGTGCCTGCTCCCTTGCCACGCCGACCAAAGTAAATTTGCGGCGCCATACAAGAGCCTCGGTCGGTTCTCTCCCTCGTCGCCGCGTCGGCGAATCGATGCTGGTCATTTCGAGGAATGCGGCCGCTGATTCTCGACCGATCAGCGGCCGACAAAAATCAGTGCGATGTGTCGTAGGCTATCGAGGCGTAGAGGTGATCTTGCTTCGCCAATGATGGATGCGCCGCCGGAGCCATGAGGTCGGTAGTCAGCAGGACCGGCCCAGCCCTGGGCACGGGCACCTGGGCGATCCCGTCGGCACCGGACTTCGCCACGGGTTGTTTGGGATCAGGGAGCGGCTCAATTCCGTCAGTATATGCAATATCGGCCCCAGCCAAAGGCTTGCCGTCAAGCATGACCTTTACCGGCAGCTTGGAGCCCGCTTTTGCCGAAAACGGATCCTTCATAGCGATCAGTTCTAGCCGGGTGTTGAGGAGCATGCGGTAGGCGCCGGGGCCGAGCAGTTCCTTTCCCCATTTGACTGTCCAGTGCGGGTCCTCAGCGTTGGGCGCTAGCAATGGGTTAGTATTCGTCTCTAGCTTGTCCTGCGGCAGGCGTACCCAGAAGCCGTTGTCATATGTCACCGCGACCAACGCTCCCGGCACCGCCGCGAACGGCTTGGTCTTCAGCACCGGATGGCCGTTGCTCTTCGCCTCGGCGAGCAGCGGGCGAAGATCGGTCCTGCCCGCTGTGGTGACGAGATCGAACGAGACGATCCGCTTCACGTCGGCGAGCGACGGGCCAATTAGATCGCCAAACACGATTTCGGCGGACGTCTCTGTGCCCGGCGCGTTGCTGACGATCCAGATATCGTGCGCGTCGAGCGGGGAGAGCGGCAGTGACGCGGCACAAGTCGCCAGCCCGCAGGCAAGCAAGAGACGGCGGCGGCGAGGTGGGTCGAGCATGGAAATCTCCTTTTCATGATTTATCGCCGCTCAGAAGCGGACGCTGGCTTTGACGTAGAGGAACCGCCCGGATGTTCCGTAGGGAGCGATATAGGCGTAGGGGAAGACGCCGTTATTGTCGGCGCCATTGGTCCCGGCGGCGACCGACGCGACAGTCGATGCAATCTGCTTGTCGGGGAAGACGTCGAACACATTGTTCGCCCCCACCGACAGTCGTATCGCATCGGTAACGTCATAGGATGCTTCCAGATCGGTCACGATGTCGGCGCGGAAGGCCTGGATGATATCCGAATTCACGCCGTTGGCAGCGGGGACTAGGGTAACGTCATACCCCGGTGTCAACACCGCGACCTGGGCCGGCGTCTTGTTGGTCAACGCGACCTGCGACACCTTGCCGTAGCGCGTGTTGACCAGAGAGAGGTGGAACCGATCCTTGGTCCAGGTCAGGTCGAGCGCGATCTTGTTCTTTGGCGCGCTTTCGGTCAGCCGAACCTGGTTGGTCAGATCCTCCAGCGGCGTGGTGATGCCGAGAGCCGCGAGCGGCGCCGGCGTGCCGGCGATTCGATCGATCCGACTCTTGTTGAAATTGGCCGCGAACGTCGCCGCCAGCTCGCCCAGTCCGCCAAGGCCATGATGATAGGAGGCGGTGATATCGACGCCGCGCGTGGTGGTGTCGACACCGTTCGTCACGAACGATACCGAACTGATGCCCGGAAAGCCGTTCGCAGTGAGATAATTGGTCAGCGCCGTGCCGGAAAAGGCCGACGAGAGCGCCAGTCGGTCGCGCAGTTTCAGCTGATACCAGTCCAACGATGCCGAGAATGCGCCGAACTTCAGCACGCCACCGGCGGTCAGATCACGCGACTTCTCGGGCTTTAGCAACGGCGCCCCGACCAGCGGGGCGATCGGATCGTTGACCGAAATCACGCGAATCGCCACCGGCTGACCGTTGAGGAAATTGGTGGTCGACGAGTTGAAGATGATCTGCGCCAGCGCCGGGGCGCGAAAGCCGGTGCCATAGGATGCCCGGATGGCGAACGGTTTGGCGATCTGCAACCTGCTGGCAATTTTGTAATTCGTGGTATTGCCGAAATCGCTGAAATGCTCGTGCCGGATTGCCCCATCAAGCAGCAGGCGGCCGAAAAAGGTCTTTTCAATCTCGGCATATATCGCTTCCGAATCGCGCGATCCGCTGATCGCGTTGGCCGGCGTAATCCCCGGCGCCGGTTGCGATCCGACCGGCGCGACCTTGCCGGCGTTCGGCCCGTCGAGGATGGGAATGCCGCCATTGACATAGCTGGCCGGATCGCCCGCGATCAAACGATACCATTCGCGACGATATTCAGCACCAAAGGCGATCTTGATCGGCGCGCCATCGGCCATTGGAATGCTGCGCGTGATGTCGAGATTGTTGGTCCATTGCCGGAAGCGTTCGGCGCCGCGGTAGAAATCGAGCGGACTGGCGTTGCCCAGCGACACGTTGTCCGAATTGATGTTGGATTGCTTGGACGTGCTGACACCGTAGACCGACGACAGATCCCAGCCAAACCCGGCCAGATCGTCGCCCTTGATGCCGAGCGCTCCGGAATAATTTTCCAGGCGAACGAGATTGATCGGCAAAAAACCGTCGGGATGGAGCGAACGGACCGTTTCGTCCTGACCGGAGCGGCGGAGGAAATTGTAGGAGGTCCCCCGCAGATAATTATAGCCGCCAAAGCTGTACAGCGTGACCGACGACGATACCGGAAGCTTGAAATTGGCGAAAATGGTCTTGTTGGTATAATCGGGCTCTCCGAATACCCAGATGTCGCGGTTGAACGTCGCCTCCCTGGGGTCGAGCGTGCCGTTCGGCGGGGTCAGGCCGGTGCCCGAGCCGAAATTTCCCGAAGGAAGCTTCGTGCCGTTGGACCCGAAATATTGCTGCCGCGTATCGGGTTGCGCCCGGTCGGTATGATGGTGGTCGATGTATTGACCGGTGATGCGCAGGCTGCCGCCGTCACCGAGCGCGAAACCCGCACCGAGATCGAGCTGATAATGCGCACCGTCACCGTGGGCAGTCTTGCCGAACTCCCCTTGCGCGAGATAGCCGACACTGTCGTCCAGCACGAGGTTCGTGACACCGGCGATCGCGTCTGAACCGTATTGGGCGGCGGCGCCGTCGCGCAAAACCTCTATGCGCTTGATTGCCGAGGCGGGAATGGCGGAGAAATCGTAGGCGACATCACCGCGTCCGATCTGGTTGTTGGTATTGAGATCGCTGTTGGTGTGCCGGCGCTTGCCATTGATCAGCAACAACAGATCGCCGGTCGATAGACCCCGTAGCGTTGGAGACTGGAGAAAATCGGAAACGCCCGCCGCCGAGGGGCGGGGAATGCTAAATGTCGGCACCGCGACCTTGAGCATCGATTGCAGATCGACCGCGCCGCTATGCGCCAGCTGATCGGCACCGATGGAATCGATCGGCGTGGGGGAAGCCGTAGCGGTCCGGTCTCCGAACCGGCTGCCGGTAACGACGATGTCGTTATCCGATGTCGGCCTGGTCGCATCCGAGGAATTGCTGGCAGGCAGCGTCTGCGCCTGGACGTTCGCGCTGGCCAAAACAATCGACACTGTCGAAGCGGACAGAGCGAGAAGACGTTTGGCGCGATTATTATCGAACATTATTACCCCCTTGGTCGCCCCAGCTCACCATGAAACCCGTCTTAAGTTTGCATGACGCTATCGGGACTGATGGGCTTGAGTGTGGGTTATCATCGCCCGATCGAATAGAAATTCAATTGATCAAAACGCACGAGTCTATACTTTAATGTTATAGGGTCGATCTACGTTTGGAGGCGGCAGTGAACTTTCGGCAGCTAGAGATTTTTCGCGCTGTAATGGTCAGCGGATCGGCGTCGCGCGCTGCCGAGTTGCTGGGCATCACGCAGCCGGCTGTCAGTCGTGCGATTGCCGAGTTAGAGCTGCGCGCCGGATTTGACCTGTTCGACCGGGTGAAGGGCCGGCTGGTGCCGACACCGGAAGGGCAACTCTTCTTCGCCGACGTGACGACCAGCTTTGTTGGGCTCGACAGCCTACGCGCGGCAGCCGCCCGTATCCGCGACTTCGGTTCGGGCACCGTTCATGTCGCAAGCCTCGCCGCGCTCGGATCAACTTTGGTCGCGCGCGCGGTGCGGCAATTCCGGATCGGCAATCCCCAGATTGCCATCACGTTGAATATCGCCTCTTCGGCAACGGTGCGGGATCTGGTGATGAACCGGCAGTTTGATATCGGTCTTGCTGCCGACGAGGTTGATCTGTCCGGCGTTGATCATAGTGTCTTCGCCAGTTTCCGCGCTGTCTGCGCGATTCCGGCCGATCATCCGCTCGCCGAGCGGGAACGCATCCATGCCCGCGATTTGGATGGCATGGCGTTTCTCGCGCTGGCACCGGAAGACCGCGCCCGATCCCGCATGAACGAGGCGTTCGAAGCGGCCGGGGTGAGGCCGCAGATCGTGGTGGAAACACCAAATTCCGCGACAATCTGCGCCTTGGCACTGGCGGGCGCCGGAATCGGCTTGGTCAACCCTGCCGCCGCCGACGGTTTTCAGGAACGTGGGTTAATCGTGCGCCCATTCGAGCCGGCGGTCTATTTCAAAGCCTATATTCTATTCCGCCCGGATGCGCAGCGCGCGCGGCTCGTGCGCGATTTTACGCGAGCGCTGCATGAGGCGCTGCGATCGGGATCGGGCGGTACCGACGATAACCTATAATATTTAGGCATCGAGTCGTGCGGCAATCACAATTGAACTTCTATAGCTGCGGCGGCAGAATTGCCGAATAAATTGTGAGGGAGTTTCAATGAAGGATCGATCGCGCGTCGTGCACCACCCAGAGGTGTCGCACGAGGGCTTTCAGAGTCTAGCCGTGCCGACCTATCGTGCATCCACGATCGTTTTCGACGATGCAGCTGCCTATACAGCGCGCAAATATCGCGGGCCTGACGGTTATACCTATGGCTTGCACGGTACCCCGACCACCCGGACTCTGGAGGCACAGCTTTCGGCGATCGAAGGGGCCGAACGCACGATCATAACACCGTCCGGACAATGCGCGATCACCGTGGTTTTCCTGACTGTGCTCAAGCCCGGCGACAAAGTGCTGATCCCCGACACGGCCTATCCGCCGGTTCGCGGCTTTTGCCTCAACTATCTGGCTGAGCGTGGCATCGATCACGAGGTTTACGATCCGCTGATCGGCGGCGGTATCGGCGAACTGATCGACGATAGGACAAAGCTTGTCTGGATGGAGTCACCGGGTTCCACGACGATGGAATTTCAGGACATTCCGGCGATCACTGCTGCCGCAAAGGCCCGCGGCGTGCTGACCGGTTGTGACAATACGTGGGCCACGCCGCTGCTGTTCAAGCCGCTGGCGCATGGCGTCGATTTCTCGATGGATGCGCTCACCAAATATATCGGCGGTCATTCCGATCTGTTGCTGGGATCGATCTCGGTCGCGGACGTCGCGCTCCATCGTCCGTTAAAGGATACGATGCGCATGATCGGTATTGGCGTCTCACCGGACGATTGCCAATTGGCGTTGCGCGGGCTGGAGACGATGGGCGTTCGCTTGGCGCATATCAGCCGCGTCGCTGCGGAATTCGCGCAGCGGATTGACGGGTTGCCAGGCGTCGAGCGCGTCCTGCACCCAACGCTTTCCTCCTGTCCCGGCGCGGAATTCTGGAAACGCGATTTTGCTGGCGCGACCGGTGTGTTCAGCGTCGTGCTGAAGCCGGAGACCGAACCGCTGCTCGAGGCGGCGCTCTCGTCGATGAAGATCTTCGCGATTGGCGCCTCTTGGGGCGGCACACGAAGCCTGGTGGCGCCGATGTCGGTCAAGAACGAGCGCGTCGTGAAGCCCTGGACGGAGGAGGGCGCCATTCTGCGACTGAGCATAGGCCTGGAGGACGTCGGCGATCTCTGGGACGATATCGAGCGGTTGTTCGGTGCACTGGTGCCCCAAGCAGCGGTCGCTGCGGCCAGCGGTTGAGGCAATACTGGTGGGTAGCTCCATGACGCCGCGTTTGCTGCTTGGCACTGCCGCCCTGATCTTGGCGTTGGGCGGATGTGGTGATCGGGGCGGTGGAGCGGGTGGATCCCCCGCGGGCAAGACGCTGGCCACCATACAGGCGCGCGGCTATGTGCGGTGCGGCGCCAGCCAGAGCACAATCGGCTTCGGCGCGCCCGACGACAAGGGATATTGGCGCGGGCTTGATGTCGACACGTGCCGAGCCATCGCGGCGGCGGTATTGGGCGATCGGGACAAAGCCCGCTTCGTACCGCTGACCGGGCAGCAGCGGCTGAGCGCGCTCCAGACCGGTGAGATCGATGTCCTGCCGCGGACGACCACCTGGACATTGGCGCGAGATGCCAACGGCATCAATTTCACCCTTCCCAATTTCTACGATTACACCGGTTTCATGGTCCGCCGGGATCGCGGCGCGCGACGCGCCCAGGATTTGTCCGGCGCGTCGGTATGCATCCAGACCGGATCGGTTTCCGAAGTCACCTTCGCCGATGTGTCGCGGCGCAATCGGCTGAACCTCCATCCGGTGGTGTTCGATACGACACAGGCAACCCGACAGGCATTCTTCTCCGGGCGTTGCGACGCGCTGATCACCGATGCTTCCGCGCTGGCTTCGGTCAAGGCAACGCTTGCCAAGGATTCGGACGCTTATGTCATTTTCCCGGCGGATGACGTGGTCGAGGCGCTGACGCCGGCGGTGAGGCAGGGCGACGAACAATGGTTCGACATCGTCAAGGCGTCGATCGACGCCATGCTGGTCGGCGAGCAACTGGGCCTGACGCAGGGAAATATCGACGCCCGCCGCCGCTCGGACGATCCCGATGTGCGCCGTTTCGTCGGGGCCGAGCCGGGCGTGGGATCCGCTTTGGGGCTGAAGCAGGACTGGGCCTATCAGATCGTGCGCCAGGTCGGCAATTACGGCGAGATCTATGATCGCAACGTCGGCAGTGGCAGCGCGCTCAAGATCCCGCGCGGGCTGAATCGGCTGCAGCGCGACGGCGGCATCATGCTTCCGATTCCGTTTAGCTGAGCCGCGACGATGGCCCGCTCCTCCCGCCGGCGTTTCACGCGATCTGATGCGGCGCAACTGGCCGTGCTGGCGGCGGTGGGGGCACTGATCGCCTGGCTAGTGGAGAATGCCTCCCACAATCTTGCCAGCCGTGGCATCACCAGCGGCTTCGGCTTTCTATCGCGCGCGGCGCGGTTCCCGATCTCGGAAAGCCTGCTGTCCTATTCGCCGGTCGACAGCTTCGCCTGGGCGCTGGCGGTCGGGCTGGGCAATACACTGCTGCTGTCGGTGATCGTGGCGTTGCTCTCGACCGTGCTCGGCCTGCCGCTCGCGCTCGGCCGCCGATCGCGCAATCCGGTGGTGTCCGGGTTGGCCACGACGTTTGTCGATGTGGTGCGCAACACGCCGCTCATCGTCCAGCTGCTGTTCTTCTATTCCGTGTTGATCTTCGCGCTGCCCGGGCCAGGCGCTGCACTTCACCCGCTGCCCGGCGTCTTCCTCACCAATCGCGGCCTGTATCTTCCGTGGATAACGAGCGTGGGCCGCTGGGCGCTCGATCTGCCTCGGACCGGCCGTTTCAATTTTTCCGGCGGCATCGCTTTGTCGCCGGAATTCGCCGCCATCGTAACGGGCCTGACGCTCTATTCCACCGCCTTTGCGGCAGAAATCATCCGGACCGGGATCGAGGCCGTTCCGCGCGGCCAGTGGGAAGCGGCGCGCGCGCTAGGCCTGCCTGAGCGGCGCCTGTTCCGGCTCGTGGTCACGCCGCAGGCGCTGCGGGTCATCGTGCCGCCGATGACGAGCCAATATATCAACATCATCAAGAATTCCACGCTCGCGCTGGTCGTCGGTTATCCCGATCTGAGTTTCGTCATCGCGACGACGATCAACCAGACCGGGCAGGCGGTCGAGGGCGTGACGATTCTGGTGGTGATCTTCCTCTCGATCAGCTTTTCCGCTTCCGCCGCGATGAACGCGTATAATCGTCGGCTCGCGCTGGTCGGCCGATGAGCGCGGCGACCCTGCCGATCGAGGCGTTCGTTCAGCCCGAACCGGTTGCCCGGCGCCCTGCGCCAGAAAGGCCGGCGACGCCGTTGTATCGCGGCCTGTTCGCCAGCGCGGGAAACGCCGTGGTCAGCGTGGCCGTGGCCCTCATGCTCCTGCTTGTCATTCCACGCCTGCTATCATGGGCGGTTGTGCATGGTGTCTGGCAGGGCGGACCGGCCGCGTGCCGGGCGGCGGAGGGAGCGTGCTGGGCCTTTCTGCGCGCCAAGGCGCCGCAAATTCTGTTGGGCATCTACCCTCCTGACGAACGCTGGCGGGCGATAGCGGCGGTCGCCATCATCGTCGCGCTGGCACTGTGGACGCTGCCGCCGTCGCACTGGTCCCGGCGGACACTGTGGCTATGGCTTGGCGGGATCGTGCTGGCGCTGCTGTTGATGGGAGGCACGTTGCTGGGGTTGCAGCCGGTGCCGACCAGCGCTTGGGGCGGCCTGCCGATCACATTGTTGCTGACGGTGCTGTCGCTCGCGATCGGCTTTCCCGTAGCTGTCGCGCTGGCCCTGGGCCGCCGATCGCGCGCGCCGATCCTGCGCTGGATGTCGATCGCCTTTATCGAGGTGGTGCGTGGATTGCCGCTGCTCAGCATGTTGTTCATCGCCGCGGTGATGCTGCCGATCATGCTGCCCGAATCGTTCAGCATTGATAATCTCACTCGCGCGCTCGTCGCGCTAAGTTTCTATGCCGCCGCGTATCTTGCCGAGGTATTGCGCGGCGGGCTGCAGGCGATCCCTCCAGGCCAGGAGGAGGCGGCTTCCGCGCTCGGGCTAAGGCGCTGGCAGGTGCTGCGCCTGGTGGTGCTGCCGCAAGCGATCGGCAAGGTCGTGCCGGCGCTCACCAATACCGTCGTCGTGATCGTCAAGAATACGAGTCTGGTGCTGGTCGT
Source organism: Sphingomonadaceae bacterium (assembly GCA_013821585.1). Classification (GTDB taxonomy): domain Bacteria; phylum Pseudomonadota; class Alphaproteobacteria; order Sphingomonadales; family Sphingomonadaceae; genus Sphingomonas_O. The sequence goes on along the minus strand of JACDGO010000018.1, from coordinate 3,913 downwards.
CGGCATTTTCGATCTGTTGAGTTCGGGCCGGGCCGCGCTCGCCGATCCCGATTGGCCGGCGCCGTTCGCCGAAACCTTCGGGCTGGTGGCGTTGGTCTACTTCGTGATTTGCTTTGGAATTTCGCGCTATTCGCTGTTTCTCGAAGCCAGAATGAACATGGGGAATGCTCGATGACGAACGCAGCACAGCAGCCGATCGTCCGCCTGCGCGGTGTCGACAAATGGTTCGGTGATTTTCATGCGTTGCGCAACATCGATCTCGAGGTGCGCAGCGGTGAACGCGTCGTGGTTTGCGGGCCGTCCGGATCCGGAAAGTCCACGCTTATCCGCTGCATCAACGCACTGGAAAATCATGACGATGGCGATGTCGTCGTGGACGGTGTGGAGCTGGGTTCCGATCCCAGGGCGGTCGAGTCAATTCGCCGCCGCGTCGGCATGGTTTTCCAAAGCTTCAATCTGTTTCCGCACCTGACGATCCTAGAAAATTGCACGCTGGCGCCGATCTGGGCATCGCGCACGCCCCGTGCCGAGGCGCAGGAGCGCGCGCGTCACTATCTCGCCCGCGTTCGAATTCCGGAACAGGCCGACAAATATCCCGGCCAGCTTTCGGGGGGGCAGCAGCAGCGGGTTGCGATCGCGCGCGCACTGTGCATGCAGCCCGAGATCATGCTGTTCGATGAACCCACCTCGGCGCTCGATGCCGAGATGGTAAAGGAAGTGCTCGACATCATGGTCGACCTTGCCCGGGATGGCATGACGATGATCTGCGTCACCCACGAAATGGGGTTCGCGCGCGAAGTGGCGGATCGCATCGTCTTCATGGATGCCGGCCAGATCGTCGAGATCAACGCGCCGGAACCGTTTTTCTCGGCGCCGCAACACGATCGTACGCGAACCTTCTTAGGTCAGATAATGCATTGAGGCGTCCCACCACCACCGACCAGGCTCCCAAGGTCCCATCAATCCGGTTCGGACCTGGCGGCCAGGCGGTAGATGCCGTCAGGCGGGTGAGTTCATCCCCACGGAGAACATATGCAGCATTCAAGTCACGTCGAGCTGAACTTCGCGGCGCAAGACACCGCCGCAACGCGCATGGACGCCGGCCTTACCGATGCCGAACTGAACCTTCGGCTGCGACATGAGATCCGGAGGGAGTCCGCCCCCTATGTCGGCATTTCCCACAACGCGAAGACCGGTCGCACGGCAGACTATGAGCGCGCCGTTGGCGAGGGTCCAACGACGTCAAGCTATGTCGCCGGCGTCCGGTTCTGGTTCCGATGACGGTCGGACTGCGCAAGGTCGTCTTCCAGATCCATCTCTGGCTGGGTCTCACGATCGGATTGCTGTGGGCAATGCAGGGATTGACGGGTGCGACACTCGTCTTCTGGCGCGAAATCGATCGGCTGAGCATGTCGGTGGTAACACACGGCCCCCCGGCACCGCTCGATTCGGTGGTTGCCTCGGCACGGGCGCAAATCGGCGCCGCCCCGATCGATCGCGTCGCCTATAAGGATCAGACACGCGATCTGTTCGACGTTTACTACCGCGATCCCAGCGGACACCTGCGCGCGCTGCAGATCGACGCTTCGAGCGCGCGCGTGGCCGGCGGATATGATCTGGAGCCGAGCAGCCCGTTCACCGGCGCCGCGACGCGCTGGATCTACAAGATGCACATGGCGCTGACGCTGGGCGATGCCGGCGAGACGCTGATCGGTATTTCGGGGCTCTTCCTGTTGTCGGCGCTCGGGTTCGGGTTGTGGATGGGCTGGCCAAGGCGGCATGGATGGAGCGCCGCTTTTGCGGTTCAGCGATGGAAGAAACGCGAGCACCGGCTGTTCGGCTGGCACCGCATGATCGGGCTAGTCGCCGGCTTCGCGCTGTGCCTGAACGCGCTGACCGGTGCGGGGATGGTGTTCGAGGACACGCTGCGCCAGGGCATCGCCATGGTGATGCCGTATCAGGCCTTTAACAACCCGATGGGGCACCATGCGCCGCCTGGTCCGTCGCTGCGCAACGCCGGAGTCTCCGCCGGCCAAGCGCTCGCGATCGCGCGCGCGCGCTTCCCTAAAGCGCCCTGGACCCGGATCTTCATGCCGACAGCGGCAAAGCCCTATTATTCGGTGCGTCTGCGCCGCAAGGGCGACAGCCGGGCGTGGCTCGGCGCGACGACGGTGAGTGTCGATGCGCGGACTGGTGCGATCATCGATGTCTATGACGCCGTTGACGCGCCATTTTCCAATCGACTCTTGGACGCGCTCTATCCCATCCACATTGGCGAATTCGGCGGATTGATCGGGCGCTTGCTGGTGCTGTGCGCCGGGCTGTCGCTGCCCTTCTTCTACGTGACCGGGATGTGGGCGTGGCTCTCCAAGCGCCGCCAGAAGGCGCAGCGGGCAGCGGATCGCAGTTCAAGATTCCGGGATGGCGTATAGTCGATAACATCAACAATTGCGCGCGCCTCCATATGCCTGTGGTTTCAAAATCACTCCAGAGGGTCGATCATAGCGAAGAAGTTTCCTGTTCTGAAGGGCAGCTATCAGGTAGCCGCGTATCGCTCTCGATTGCCGACTCTGGGCGATAGCGGGGCTTTTTCTTCGGCGATAATACTACACGGCATAGATTCGATAGCGCACTAACCCGCGGCTAACATCGGACCGCGGCCCGAACTAACTGTCTGGTTGCACAACGTCATTGGGATCAAGTTAGCTGGGCCATAGCCGAGTACGCGTGGCGATTTGAGCCTTTGATCAATGAGGTACTGTGATGATGCAGATCCACCCCCAGGCACGAACAACACCTGCCGTTCGTGCCGAGATCGCTCGGTCTGCGGAGCCGGCGAGCGTCGTGGCGAAGCGCTACGGCATCAGTGATGAGACAGTCCGGAAATGGCGAAAGCGCGGCGAGCAGGCGTGCCAGGACCGATCGAGCCGGCCCAAGCGCCTGCCATGGCGGGCGACCGAGGAAGAGCGGGCGATTATCTGCGCGGTGCGGCGTGCGACTGGCTTCCCGCTTGATGACCTGACCTTCGTGCTGCGCCATTTCCTGCCCCACCTCAATCGCGACAGCGTTTACCGCGTGCTCAAGTCTGAAGGCCTCAACCGACGGCCGCCAAAGCCGACGTCGGTTCCCGCGAAAGGTCAGGGACGCTTCAGGGAATATGATCTCGGTTTCGTCCACATCGACGTCAAACACCTGCCAAAGCTGCGCACAGCCGATGGACAGATGCGCAAACGCTACCTCTATGTGGCTATCGATCGCTGCTCGCGCTTCGTCTTCCTGGCCGTGTACGACGCAGAGAATGCCGCCAACGCCGTCGACTTCCTCGCCAAAGCCAGAAAGACCTTCCCGTTCCGCATCACCCACATCCTGACCAACCGTGGATCATGCTTCACCGCTGACGACTTCGAACGCACCTGCGCAGAACTCAAGCTCTCGCACCGAAAAACGAAGGCCTATACCCCGCAAACCAATGGCATGGTCGAGCGCTTCAACGGTCGCGTCGCGAGCGAAGTCCTTGGCATCAACGTCGCCGGTCATGCGGATCTTGAGATCCTCCTGACAAGCTTCAATCATGCCTACAACCGACGACGACAGAGAGTCCTCCAGGGATGCTCACCCTCGGATAAAGTCGACCAACGCCTTAAGCTGAACACCAGGCTCGCTAACCCACTTTACAAGGCCACAGCAAAACAGGATGATCTCATCGCTAAAGTCGACGGCATCCTATATTACGCCAATGAGGTCTCGCAACCAGACAGCTAGCACTACTTTGGCAGAAATGTCATTTTTGGGATTGAACTAACCCGCTGACGCGGGAGTGACGAGGGTATTGGCCGGAATGGCCTCCTGATGAGAAGGTTTGGTTGCTGGACCAACCCTCAACCAGGAGACCATCCCATGACTGATGCCACGG
>JACDGO010000408.1 GCA_013821585.1 Sphingomonadaceae bacterium | reverse complement strand
AGAGCGCGCCGATCGCGATGATGTCGCCGAACGCGGACGGCCTGACCCCGACGAGCGCGCGCCGCATCCCTTCCGATTCCATCTGGAACACGCCGACCGTGTCGCCGCGCGCCAGCAGCGCATAGACCGCCTCGTCGTCCCATTCGAGCGCGTCGAGACCGGGCCGGTGCCCTTCGCGCGCCTCGATCAGATCCTGCGCGCGCTGAAGAACGGACAGGGTCTTGAGTCCGAGGAAATCGAATTTCACCAACCCCGCCGCCTCGACATATTTCATATCGAACTGCGTGACGGGCATGTCCGAGCGCGGATCGCGATAGAGCGGTACGAGCTGGTCGAGCGGCCGGTCGGCGATCACCACGCCCGCCGCATGCGTCGAAACGTGGCGCGGCAGCCCTTCAAGCTTCATAGCGAGGTCGAACAGGCGACGCACCTCGCGGTCTGACCTATACTCGCTAGCGAGCTCCGCCACGCCGTTAAGCGACCGCTGGAGCGTCCACGGGTCGGTCGGATGATTGGGAACGAGCTTCGCCAGCCGGTCGATCTGGCCATAGGGCATCTGCAGCACGCGGCCGGTGTCCTTGAGCACCGCGCGCGCCTTCAGCCGTCCGAAGGTGATGATCTGCGCGACGTGATCGCGGCCGTATTTGCTCTGGACGTAGCGGATCACTTCCTCCCGCCGGGTTTCGCAGAAGTCGATGTCGAAGTCGGGCATCGACACGCGGTCGGGGTTGAGGAAGCGCTCGAACAGCAGGCCGAGCTTCAGCGGATCGAGATCGGTGATCGTCAGCGACCACGCCACCACCGATCCCGCGCCCGAGCCCCGGCCGGGGCCGACCGGGATGTTGTTGTCCTTCGCCCATTTGATGAAGTCGGCGACGATCAGGAAATAGCCCGCGAAGCCCATGCCGGTGATGACGTCGAGCTCGAATTCGAGGCGCGTGCGATACTCCTCGCCATCTCCGGCGATCTTTTCCAGCCGCGCCTCTAGCCCCGTGCGTGCGTCGGCGCGGAGCTGCTCGACTACGGCGGTCGGATCGCCCGCAATCGACGGCAGGATCGGCTTGCGTGACGGCGCCGCGACCGCGCAGCGCTGCGCGAGGACCAGCGTGTTCGCGAGCGCCTCGGGCAGGTCGTCGAACAGCCGCTTCATTTCGTGCGCGGGCTTGATCCACGCGTCGAGCGAACTCTTGGTCCGCTCCTCGCTGTCGACATAGGCACTGGCGGCGATGCACAGCATCACGTCATGCGCTTCGTGGAAGCTCTCTTCCGCGTAGCAGCTCGGGTTGGTCGCGATCAGCGGCAGTCCGCGTCCGTCGGCGAGCGCGATCAAATGCGGCTCCGCTGCGCCCTCGACGGGATCGAGCCGCCGCGACAGCTCGATATAGAGCCGGTCGCGAAACAGCGCCTGCAACCGATCGGCATAGACGTCCGCCGCCGCTTGCTGACGCTCGGCGAGCAGCCGCGCGAGCGCGCCTTCTGCGCCCGCGGTCAGCGCGATCAGGCCGTCGGTGCGGCCATCGAGCGTATCGAACGAAACATGCGCCTGCTCCTCGATCGGGCGGTCGAGGTGCGCGGCGGAGACGAGAGCGCAGAGATTGTCGTAGCCGCACGCGTCCTGCGCGTAGAGCGCGAGCCAGTCGAACGTCGGCGGGGCGCCTTGAGGCAGATCGGGCCGCGCGACGCACAGCAAAGCGCCGATGACCGGCTGCACGCCGGAGGCGACGCACGCATCGGAAAACGGCATCGTGCCGTAAAGCCCGTTGCGATCGCAGATTGCCGCCGCAGGAAAGCCCAGCTCGCGCGCGCGCTTCGCCACCGCCTTGGGATCGATCGCGCCTTCGAGCATGGTGTAGGCGGAGAAGATGCGAAGTGGGACGAACGACGCGTGGGGCATGGCGAAGCCTTAGGAGCGCGCTCCCGATTCGCAAACGGCCTAACCGGGGAAATCGTCCTGGGCCGCGAGAGCCATGATCGCCAGGACGTTCAGCGTGCCATGCGGACCTGCATCGATAACCAGCCGCGCGCGTTCGCCAGGAGACATCGCCACGACCTCGCGAACCAACTCGCCGAGCGCGCCCGTGCGGCGCTCGTGGAAGTCGTAAGACATCTCCGACCCGGAATCCTCGCGCTCGATCAGCTTGGCAGACGCATTCCAGTCGGTCACGCGAGCAGCTTCTCGATCGCGGGCGCGAGCGTCTCGGGCTTATCGGTCGGCGCGTAGCGCGCGACCGGCGCCCCGTCGCGATCGACGAGGAACTTTGTGAAGTTCCACTTGATCCCCTCGCTGCCGAGCAGCCCGGGCTTTTCGTGCTTCAGATATTTCCACAGAGGGTCGGCGCCGCTCCCGTTGACCTCGACCTTGGCGAGCACCGGGAAGGTCACGTCATAGGTCAGGGAGCAGAAATTCGCGATCTCGTCGGCGTCGCCGGGTTCCTGCCCGCCGAACTGATTGCACGGAAAGCCGAGCACCGTCAGCCCGCGATCCTTGTAGTCGCGATAGAGTTTCTCCAAGCCTTCATATTGCGGCGTGAACCCGCATTTCGACGCGACGTTGACGATCAGCATCGCGCCTTCGACGTCCGACAGCGGCATCTCGCTGCCGTCGGCCGCCTTCACCGTGAAGTCATGGACGTTCATGCGACTCCCCTTCGCGCCCTAGCCTAGCACTCCGTCGTGCAGCCGCGCCACACGGTCCATCTTCGCCGCGATGCGCTCGTTATGGGTGGCGACGAGCGCGGCCGAGCCTTCGTCGCGGACGAGCTTGAGAAATTCGGCGAACACGACGTCGGCGGTGGCCTCGTCGAGGTTGCCGGTCGGCTCGTCCGCGAGGACGAGCTTGGGCCGGTTGGCGAGCGCGCGGCCGACCGCGACGCGCTGCTGCTCGCCGCCCGAAAGCTGCGCGGGCCGGTGCGTCAACCGTTCACCGAGGCCGAGCGCGCCGAGC
>JACDGO010000407.1:1306-2945 GCA_013821585.1 Sphingomonadaceae bacterium | reverse complement strand
CATCGCCTCGGCGATCGGGATCGTGTCGAGGCGGCAGCCGAGCAGCCGCGCGCACTCCACCGCGTCGCTTTCCGAAATACCGGCGGTGAAGCGGGAGGGGAGCATCGCGCACCAAACGCGATCCGCCCCCAGCGCATCGACCGCGACCGCCGCCGACAGCGCCGAATCGATCCCGCCCGACAGGCCGAGCACGACGCCGGGAAAACGGTTCGCGTTCACATAGTCGCGAAGGCCGACGAGCATCGCGTGATAGACGTCGGCCGGGTGCGGATCGAGCGGTGCGATTTCGCCGGGGGCGCACCGCCAGCCGCCCGCGCCGCGCTCCCAAATCGTCTCGACCAGCGCCTCGTCCCAATCGGGAAGCTGATGCGCGAGCGAGCCGTCGGCATTGAGCAAGAACGACGCCCCGTCGAACACCAGCTCGTCCTGCCCGCCGACGCGGTTGACGAAGGCGAGCGGCAGGCCGGTTTCGCGCACCCGCGCCCCCGCGACGCCGGCGCGCCGCACATCGTCCTTGTCGATCTCATAGGGGCTGCCGTGCGGCGCGATCAGCAATTCGGCGCCCCGCGCCTTCAGGTGTGCGCAGACTTCGGGAAACCAGATGTCCTCGCACATCGGCAGTCCGAAGCGGACGCCCCTGAATTCGACCGGATCGGGCAGCGGGCCGGGCGCGAAAATGCGCTTTTCGTCGAAGGTGCCGTAATTGGGAAGCTCGTGCTTGACCGTCGCCGCCGCCTCGCGCCCGCCGTCGAGCAGCGCGAGGACGTTGTGGAGCTTGCCGCTGTCGCGGCGGATGCTCCCCACCAGCATCGCCGGGCCGCCGTCGCCGGTCGCCGCCGCGAGGCGCGCGAGCTGTTCCTCGGCGCGGTCGGCGACGGCGGGCTTGAGCACCAGATCCTCCGGCGGATAGCCGATCAGCTGAAGCTCGGGAAAGACGATCAGGTCGGCGCGAGTCCGCGCGCGCGCCGCCAGCATCGCATCGGCGTTGCCGGAGAGATCGCCCATCGCCTGCGGCATCTGGGCGAGCGCGATGGTCAGGCGGTCGGTCATCGCGCGCTTCCCTAGCCGCGATCTCGCCTCTAGGAAACGCGGCGCGCCGTTTCGGGGAGGGCCGCGACCGATGAAGCTGATGACCGGCAACGCCAACCCCGCGCTCGCGCAGGCGATCGCCTCCTATCTCGACCTGCCGCTGACGCAGGCGAGCGTGCGGCGCTTCGCCGACGAGGAAGTGTTCGTCGAAATCCACGAGAACGTGCGCGGCGAGGACGTGTTCGTCGTCCAGTCGACCGGATTTCCCGCGAACGACAACCTCATGGAGCTGCTGATTATCATCGACGCGCTGAAGCGCGCGTCGGCGAAGCGGATCACTGCGGTCGTTCCCTATTTCGGCTATGCGCGGCAGGACCGGAAGCCGGGGCCGCGCACGCCGATTTCGGCGAAGCTCGTCGCCAATCTGATCACGGTCGCGGGCGCGAACCGGGTGCTGTCGGTCGATCTCCACGCGGGGCAAATCCAGGGCTTTTTCGACATCCCGACCGACAATCTGTTCGCCGCCCCGGTGATGGCGGCCGACATCCAGGCGCGCTTTCGCGACCGCAATCTGATGGTCGTCTCACCCGACGTCGGCGGCGTGGTGCGC
>JACDGO010000407.1:0-1296 GCA_013821585.1 Sphingomonadaceae bacterium | reverse complement strand
CGTGCGCGCGCGCGCGCTCGCCAAACGCCTCTCGAACGCCCCGCTCGCGATCGTCGACAAGCGGCGCGAACGCGCGGGCGAATCGGAAGTGATGAACATCATCGGCGACGTCGCCGGACGCTTTTGCGTGCTGATCGACGACATCGTCGATTCGGCCGGGACGCTCTGCAACGCCGCCGCCGCGCTCAAGGAAGCGGGCGCGGAAGGCGTCGTCGCTTATGTCACGCACGGCGTCCTATCGGGCGGCGCGGTCGCGCGGGTGGAGGGCTCCGAGCTGACCGAGATGGTCGTCACCGATTCGATCCAGCCCCCCGAAGGCGCGGGCGACGCGAAGAAGGTCCGCCTGCTGACGATCGCCCCGCTGGTCGCCGAGGCGATCAAGCGCATCGCCGACGAAAGCTCGGTTTCAAGCCTGTTCGACTGATCCCGCGTCGGCCCAGGGGTCATAGCTGCCGAAGCTCCAAACATTGCCTTCGGGATCGCGCGCTGAATAATTGCGCCCGCCATAGTTTTGGTCCTCGGGCTCCATGAAAATGTCGGCGCCCGCAGCGCGTGCCCGTTCGGCATGGCCATCGACGTCGTCAATCACGATATAGAGCGCCTGCGTGACGCCGCCGGCGTCCGCGACGGACTTCATTCGCGCCGCCGTCACGTAAGGCGAATCGGCTGCACTGCCGAGCATGATCATGTTGCCGTCGCGCACGAGCTGGGCGTGGTGGATGGTCGCAGAATCCTTGTCGTCCGGATAGACGGCATGGCGCGCGAAGCCGAAGGCGTCGCACAGGAAGTCGATCGCGGCGGGCGCATCCTTGTAGCGCAGCGTGGGAATGATCGCGGGGCGTACGGGCATGATCTTTCTCCTTGAAGCCGAATCGCTAGCGCGCCGCGCGACGCCGGTATTGGACGAAACGAACCTTCAGTATTCGATCAAACCGCCGCCGCCGGGCAGCGAGCGCGCGAGATAGTCGCCGGGCGTCATTCCAGCGAATTCGCGAAACTCGCGGATAAGATGGGACTGATCCGCATAACCGATATCGGCCGCGAGGCCCGCCCAGTCGGGTTTGGTCGTGTCGAGCTTTTGGATCAGACGGGAAAAGCGAAGCAACCGTCGATAGCTTCGCGGGCCGACGCCGACCGCGTTGCGCACGCGGGCGGCGAGATGCTTGCGGCTCCAGCCGATCTCGCGCGCGACGGCCGCGATGTCGAGGTCCGCGCGGTGCGTGAGCAGGCCGACGGCATGCGCCTGCGCGGCACCGACCGGAGTCGCCTCCGCCAGCCGCCGGGTCAGCGCTGCGT
>JACDGO010000406.1 GCA_013821585.1 Sphingomonadaceae bacterium | reverse complement strand
CGGGAGATGCGGTGGTCGTCGGCGTAGGGGCGAACCTTGCGCGTCATCCCGATCTTCCGGATCGACATGCGACCAGCCTCGCCGCTCTGGGCATTGCAACGCCCGAACCGATTGCGGTCGCCGAGGCGCTTACCGAAATCTTCGCGCGCTGGCTCGCTAGGTGGCGGACCGATGGCCTCCCGGCGATCCGCGCCGCTTGGCTGGCGCGCGCGCACCCGCTCGGAACCGCGCTTTCCGCGACACTTCCCGACGGAAGCCGCGTCGAAGGGCTGTTCGACGGCCTCACCGAAGACTGCGCGCTGCGGTTGCGCTTGGCGGACGGGGCCTTGCGTGTCATTCACGCGGGCGACGTTTTCCTGATTTAGGCGACAAGATGCTGCTCGCGATCGATGCCGGGAACACCAATGTCGTCTTCGCGCTCGTGCGTGAGGGCGAAATCGTCGCGCGCTGGCGGATCGCGACCGATGCGCGGCGAACGGCCGACGAATATGCGGTTTGGCTGCACCAGTTGATCGCGCTCGCCGGCTTCGATGCGAAACAGATCGAGACGGTCGCGGTCGCGACGGTCGTGCCGCGCGCGCTCCACAATCTTCAGGTGCTCGCCGAGAAATATTTCGGCAAGACCGCGCTGATCGCAGGGCGCGCGCCGCTCGAATGGGGAATCGCGCTCGACGTGGTCGAGCCCGCGACGGTCGGCGCGGACCGCGTCGTCAACGCGATCGCCGCGCACGCGAGCCACCTCGGCGACCTGATCGTCATCGACTTCGGCACGGCGACCACCTTCGACGTCGTCGACTATTCGGGCGCGTACAAGGGCGGGATCATCGCGCCGGGGATCAACCTGTCGCTCGACGCGCTGGTGACGGCCGCCGCCAAGCTACCACGCATCGCGATCGAGGCTCCGGCGGGCAACAGCGTGATCGGGCGGACGACCGAGGACCAGATGATCATCGGCATCTATTGGGGCTATGTCGCACTGATCGAGGGGCTGGTCGCGCGGATGAAGGCGGAGGTCGGGCGGCCGGTCAAGGTGATCGCGACAGGCGGGCTCGCCACCCTGTTCGAGAAGCACAGCCTTGTTTTCGACGCGGTTGAACCCGATTTGACGGTGAGGGGCCTCGCGATCATGTGCGCGCGGCTCGGGAAATAGTCTAAGCGCCGTCATTCCCGCGAACGCGGGAATCCATACGCGCTGCCCGCCTCATGGATTCCCGCCTGCGCGGGAATGACGACATCAAGGAATTTAAGTGACCAAACCCGGCAACGAACTGCTTTTCCTCGCGCTCGGCGGATCGGACGAGATCGGCATGAACGTGAACCTTTACGGTTGTAAGGGGAAATGGCTGATGGTCGATTGCGGGCTGACCTTCGCCAACGCCGCCGAATATCCCGGCGTCGACCTGATCCTGCCCGACCTGAAATTTATCGAGGAGCGGCGCGCCGACCTGATCGGCATCGTGCTGACGCACGGGCATGAGGACCATATCGGCGCGCTGCCGTATCTCGTCACCGATCTTGACGTGCCGCTCTACGCCAACCGCTTCACCGCGACCCTGATCCGGCGCAAGCTCGAGGAAGAGGGGATCGCGGGCGACGTGAAGCTCCATGTGGTCGACGAAGGCGACGAGATCGATCTCGCGCCGTTCAAGGTGAAGCTCGTCCGCCTCGCGCACTCGATCCCCGACATGGACGCCGCCATCGTCAACACGCCCTATGGCCGCGTGTTCCATACCGGTGACTGGAAGCTGGACGACGACCCTGTGATGGGCAGCCCTTCCACTGCGGCGGCGCTGACCGCGATCGGCGACACGGGCGTGCTCGCGCTCGTGTGCGATTCGACAAACGCGTTCAACGCCGAGGCCTCGGGCACCGAAGGCAGCGTGCGCGACGGGCTGATGAAAGCGGTCGCCGCCGCCAAAGGGCGCGTCGTCGTGACGAGCTTCGCATCGAACGCGGCGCGGCTCGCGACGCTGGGGCAGGTCGCCAAGGCGAACAAGCGCAGGCTGTGCGTCGCGGGGCGTTCGCTCGACCGGATCATCACCGCGGCGAAGACCAACGGCTATCTTGGCGATTTCCCCGAGACGATCGACTTCGACACCGCGATGGCGCTGCCGCCCGGACAGGCGATGATCATCGCGACCGGCGGGCAGGGCGAGGCGCGCGCGGCGCTCGCGCGCATCGCGTTCGACCAGCACCAGATCAAGGTCGGCGAAGGCGACACGGTGATCTTCTCGTCGAAGCAGATACCGGGAAACGAGGTCGCGATCGGCCGCATCCAGAACGCGCTAGCGCGCAAGAACGTGATCATGATCACCGAGAAACAGGCGCATGTTCACGTTTCCGGGCATCCGGGGCGTCCCGAGCTCGCGGCGATGTACAAATGGATTCGGCCGGAGATGCTGATTCCCGTCCACGGCGAGCGTCGGCACATGGCCGAGCAGGCGCGCTTCGGACTGAGCGAGGGCATTCCCAAGGCGCTGGTCCAGTCGAACGGCGACGTCGTGCGGATCGCGCCCAACGGCCCGGCGATCGTCGGGCGCGAGGGAACCGGGCGGCTGGTGCTCGACGGCGACGTGATCCTTCCCGCCGATGGCGCGACGATCAACGAGCGGCGGCGGATCGCGCAGAACGGCGCGATTACGGTCGCGCTTGCGTTCGACGGCGACCATCTGTTCGGCGAACCCGTGGTTTCGATGCAGGGCGTGCCGGTCGAGGACGAGCGCGACGCGTTCGTCGCCGAGTTGCGTGCCGACGCCGCCGAAGCGGCGGAGAAGGAGCGCGACCCGGACCGGATGCGCGAAGCCGTCCGCCTCGCCGTCCGGAGCTGCGCGACGCGCTGGACGGGCAAGAAGCCGGTGATCGACGTGCTGGTGATCGAGACGTGAACTGGAAGTCGGCGCTGGCGATCTATGCGCTGTTCTGGGTGATGAGCGGCTTCCTCGTCCTCCC
>JACDGO010000405.1 GCA_013821585.1 Sphingomonadaceae bacterium | reverse complement strand
CCTTCGTACCAGCATCATCACATGACATCAGCATGGCACCAACACCCCTAAACCCAAGGAGCCGTCCTCGCGCGCTAGGCCTTCAACCGCAATGTGGGAGCAGAACAGCGCTTACCGGGTATCAACCAGCGATCAGAAGCTCGCGCTGCAACTCGATGCGCTGAATGCTGCTGGTCGCGAGCGCATTTTCGACGACCGCGCCTCGGGCGCCAAGCCCGATCGGGAAGCGTGCGTAAACATCACTTTCGTGTAGTCACCCGAAAGTGGGGTTTCCGTACCACTTTCGCGGAACGCCGGGACGACGGCGCTGCGCCCCCCTGCGAATAACGGCCCGCGCGGTGACAGTTAAGCGCGAGGGCGTAAAATAAGCGACGGCCAACTTCGTGATGGACGGGAATTTCGGCTGGACCGCCCAGTTCGGCAGTTCGATCAATCTGATGCCACGTTGGTTCTTAACCGCCAAATCTAAGACCGATCCACAGCGTCCGCGGCGTTCCCAGGTCGATCGATCCCGCTTGATTGCGGGCATAGACTGTTTCGTTGAAAAAATTTTCCGCCCGGGCGACGACGGACAGGCCGCGCGTCAACGGCAAAATCGCAACGGCATCGACGGTCGTCTCGGCGGGAAGAACATCGGTCTGCAAATCATCTTCATATTGCCTGCCGACATGACGGAGCGTCGCGGACAACATCGGCGCGCCCTTGTGCCAATAGACCAGCGTCGCACTTACGCTTTGGCGCGGGCTCTGGGCGGGATCCTTGCCATTGAGTGCGACCCCCGGGGCGGAGACCTTCGAATGGTTGTAGGCGTAGCTGGCGTTGATCGAGAAGACGCCGCGCCGCGCGTCAAACGTCGCTTCGATCCCCTTGGCGATGATCGCGTTGACGTTCTGGCGTTGGCGCAGGTTCTGGCCGATAGTCACATTCGCGATCGCGTCTTCGAGGCGATTGGTGAAGGCGGTCAGGCCGAATTTCACGCCCCCAGCCGGCGTGAGGTCGAGGCCGACTTCGGCGCCCCTCAGTTTCTCCGGCTTGAGCGCGTCATTGGCCTGGGTCGTGACCGGAAAGACCACGAACGGGCGATACAGTTCGTTGAGCGTCGGCAGGCGGTAGCCCGAATAGGCGGCGGCGCGGAGCTGGACGCCCGGCGCGAGATGGAACAGCGCGCCGCCGCGGAAGGTCGATTCGGTCTGAAGCCGATCCGCAAAGTAACGGTTGATTGTCAACGCCCCCACCGGGTTGCGCTCCTGGAAAAAACCGTTGGCGATCGACCAGCGATCGATCCGCGCGCCACCGGTCAGGACCAAACGCTCGATCGTCCAGTCATCCTCCACGAACAGGCCGGCGGTGGTTTCGTCGCCACCCGCCGTGCGCCGCGCGGTGACGGCGGCACTGGGTCCATAGGCGTCCTCGAACAGCCGCCCGTGCGCGACCCGGACATCGCCGCCGATCCGCAGGACATGATCGGGGCCCACCGGCAGTCGCAACTCGATCTTACCGCCCGCTCCGCTCGAGGGCGTGTCGCGCTGGTCGAGCGTCACCCTGAAGGTCGTCGCGCTGACCACCTTGTTGGTGAAATTGCGCGACTGGGCATACACCAGGGCGTCGACTTGCCAATCGCCGCGGTGAAGGAAACGGATACTGCCATCTTCGCCGCGCGAGCTCGAATCCGCGCCCTTGAAGCGCAGCGTCCGATTGTCCCGGAACAGCGTGCCATGGAGCTGTAATTCGCTGAGCGCGCCGATTGGAACGACGGCGCGAACGTTACCCGAATAATCGCGATAGCGGGCGCGGACGCTGGCAGGCACGCGCTGCGCTAACGGCGTCGTATAAAAGCCATCGCCCCGCTCATAGCGTCCCGACAGCGACACGAAGCTGCTGCCTATATTGGGCGACAGACTGGCGGTCAGCGCTTGCGCATCGTCGCTGCCCTCGAACGCGCTGCCGGCGATCAGGGGGAGGTCGCGACGGTCGGCGCTGATCAGCTCGATGGTCCCGGCCACCGCCCCGCTGCCGAACGCGCCGGCGCCCCCGCCACGCGTAATGCGGACCGCCGTGAGGCGATCGGGCGACAGTGCATTGAACGGGATAGAGCCGAAAAAGGGATCGGCAATCGGCACGCTGTCGAGCAGGACCAGCGCGCGGCTGGAGGCATTGCCGCCGAGCGCACGGAGAGTCACGCCCTGTGCCGAGGGGTTGGCCGATCGGCTGTCGGACCGGCGAAACTGCTGGAACCCGGCGACGTCCGCGAGCACGTCCTCGACCCGACCCGAGGCGTCGCCATCGAGCCGCGCGCGATCGATCGTGACCGCGCCATACGCCGGCGTGCCCGGCGGCAGGATCAGCCCGCCACCCAGCACGATGATGTCGCGATTATCCGTCGCGGCGGGCTGGGCCGGCGACTCCCTGGCGGCGGCGACTGACGGCAGGAAGGTAAGAAGTAGCAGAACGGTCCGGCAGCGTGGCATTGGTCGTCCTTGAAACTGATGGGGGAAAAAAGCGTGCCCGGCACTCCTTCCATCACTGCTGATGGCGCACTTCGCCGAGTGCGTCGGAACGGCGGAATTGGGCAAGCCCCGCGACGTCCCGCAGCGCGTCGAGCCGACCGCTCGCGCTTTGCGCCGGCCGGTCGCTGTGGAGCATAACGACGTCATAGGCGCGCTCGCCAGGTGGCGCGTCGAGCCCGCGCCCCGTCACGACGATGTCAGGCGTGTCTTGCGCGTGCGCGGGGAATACGCCCGATATCGCGGCAGCGGCTGCCACTATCCGACCTATCGTCGCTCGGTGCCAAGTGGCAGTGCACCACCGCACAATTTCAGTGGGACTATAGCGTGCACGTTATACTCCGTCTACGTCAGAACCCGAAAATCTGAGGGATTGATGACGCGGAAATTGTCAGTGACCGAGTCACAGTAAGCAGGCCAATTTTTTGGGACGCGTTCGGTGAGAAAG
>JACDGO010000404.1 GCA_013821585.1 Sphingomonadaceae bacterium | reverse complement strand
CCGCATGGAAGATTGTCGCCGCCGCGATGGTTCTTGCCGAGCTCGCGCTCGGCCTGTTCTGGCCGCTCGCCGGGAAGGTTTGTGCGTGGCAGGTGAAGGGAGGGCCGGCATGACCGTCGCGATCCGGCCCGCGGTGCGCGGCGACCTGGACCTCGTTATCGGCTTCATCCGCGCGCTCGCCGAATATGAGCGACTGGCGAACGAGGTGCGGCTTTCGCCCGATGTCCTCGACGCGCATCTGTTCGGCGAACGTCCGATGGCCGAAGTCCTGATCGCCGAACTCGACGGCGTCCCGGTCGGCTTCGCGCTGTTCTTCCACAATTTCTCGACGTTCGAAGGGCGGCCGGGGATTTATCTGGAAGACCTGTTCGTCGCGCCCGAAGCGCGCGGATCGGGCGCGGGAAAGGCGTTGCTCTCGCATCTCGCGGCACTGACGATCGAGCGCGGGTGCGCGCGGCTCGAATGGGCCGTGCTCGACTGGAACGCGCCGTCGATTGCTTTCTACGAGTCCCTAGGCGCACGAGCGATGGACGCGTGGAAAGCCTATCGCCTCGACGGCGATCCGCTGCGAAAGCTTGCCCGATGATGACGCCGCCGATGCAACCGGCTCTGGCCGACGAACGCGTGCTCCTGCGCCCGATGGCGGCGGACGATTGGGACGCGCTCTACGCGGTCGCGTCGGACCCGCTGATCTGGGCGCTGCATCCGGCGCACGACCGCTGGAAGGAGCCGGTGTTCCGGACCTATTTCGAGCAGGGGCTGGCGTCGAACGGCGCGCTCGTCGCGATCGACCGGAGCACGGGGCGGGTCATCGGCAGCTCCCGCTACGATATTCGAGTCGCGCTGCCCGGCGAGGTCGAGATCGGGTGGACCTTTCTGGTGCGCAGCCATTGGGGCGGCGCCTGGAATGCTTCGATGAAGCGGCTAATGCTCGAGCACGCCTTCACGATCTTTGACACGGCGATCTTCCTTGTCGGAGAGACCAATTTGCGATCGCGGCGCGCGATGGAAAAGATCGGCGGGCGGCTGACAGACCGGCGGCAGAGCTGGGACATGGCGGGCGTGCAAACCGGCCATGTGATCTATGCGATCACCCGCGACGATTTCGCGCGCGGACCGCTCGCGCGGAGCGGCTGATGGCGGCGGACGCGGGCCTGATCGACTGGGTCGCGGAGGCGCTCGAACCGATGGGCCGGGTCACGCACCGGCGGATGATGGGCGGCGCGACGCTGTATCTCGATGGCACGATCTTCGCGATCGCCGGTTTCGACGCCCTGTGGTTCAAAGCTGACGCCGAGAGTGATGCGGTATGGGATGCGGAAGGCTGTCCGCGCTTTAGGGCGCAAATGGGGGAGCGCGCCGCGTTGATGAACTATCGCCGCGCGCCCGACGATGTCTACGACGACGCCGACGCGATGCGGCGTTGGGCGAAGGTCGCTGTCGCGGCGGGACTTCGAGCGGCGCTCAAGAGGCGCGACGGAACGCGCGGATCGCGGCGCGAGCGAGCAACGCCAGCAGCCCGAGCGTGATCGCCTTCATCATGATCGCCGCGCGCGCATCGTCCGCGACGGACACGATCGTCACGCCACCCGACAGCGCGATGAGTGCGCCGGGCAGCGCTTCCCAGCCGCGCCGCTGAACCAGCCTGCCGCCGATCAGCAGCGCGACCAGCCCGAGCAATGCGAACTTGGCGCGCACCGCCGGGACAAGCAGCGCATAGGGCGCCGCGCTCGCGGGATCGGCGAGGATGCGGAACAGCTCGACGCCTTCGACCTGATCGAACAGCGCGGCGGCGACGGTCGCCGCGACCGCCACCTTCGCGAAGCGTCCGCCCGCCGCCGCCGCGCCCGCGCCGTAGAAGATCGCATAGGCGGGAATGAAGCCGAGCGCGTCGAGCCACAGCGCGCCGTGTTGCGCGCCGACGCAAACCGGGCCGGTCAGAAGCGCGAGCGCCTGCGCCGGGCTACGCGCGAGCTCGAAGGCGATGATCGGGTCGAGCCCCTGCGGCGGCGCGCACGCCTTCAACCCCGCGATCATGCCGAAGGCGACGGCCAAGGCGACGACCGCGACGCCCGCGATCGCGGCGATGCGCCACAGCGTGCGCTCGTTCATGCCGCCTTCGCCCGTTCGATCGCCTCGACGATCAGCTGCTTGGCCTCGTCGGCGTCGCCCCATCCGTTGATCTTCACCCATTTGCCGGGTTCCAGGTCTTTGTAATGGCCGAAGAAATGCTCGATCTGCTGCGCGACGATCGGCGGCAGGTCGTCGGTGCCCGCGACCTCGGCGTAATAGGGAAAGGTTTCATCGACCGGCACCGTCACGAGCTTCTCGTCGCCGCCCTTGTCGTCCTCCATTAGCAGCACGCCGACCGGCCGCACGCGGATCACCGCGCCGGGAATGATCGGCGAGCGCGCGACGACGAGCGCGTCGAGCGGGTCGCCGTCCTCGGCCAGCGTATGGGGCACGAAGCCGTAATTCGCCGGATAGCGCATCGGCGTGTGCAGGATGCGGTCGACGAACAGGGCTCCGCTCGCCTTGTCGAACTCGTATTTGATCGGCTCGCCGCCGACCGGCACCTCGATCACGACATTGATCCGGTGCGGCGGATCGTCGCCAGCGGGGATCAGGTCGATTCTCATCGCGGATCGAGCAGCCGGTCGAGCGAGCTTGCGCCCTTGCCGGTGCGGACGAGGTGGGGATAGCGCAGGCCGCCGTTCCAGGCGATGTTGACGTCGCGCACGCGCGTTCCGGCCTTGACGGTCAGGCGGATCGGCGCGGACTTGCCCTTCGCGGCCGTGACCGCGGCCTTCATCGCGTCGTCGGTATAGGCGACGCCGTTGACCGCGAGGATCACCTGGCCCGCCGCCAGCCCCGCGTCATAGGCGGGACCGTCCCACACCATCCCCGCGATCTTCGCGTCCTTGGCGACGTTGAATCCGAGCGAATAGGTGAGGTC
>JACDGO010000403.1 GCA_013821585.1 Sphingomonadaceae bacterium | reverse complement strand
GGCAAGCGGTCGATGACGCAACGAGCCAGGTCGATGAAATCCTCGACATGTTCCGCGCGCTGCTTCGGATCGGGGCACTTGAGGCCGGGATGGGGAGTGACCGCTTCAAATCGGTTGATCTGAGCGAAATCTTGGAACGCGTGGCGGCGGCCTATCTACCCGCGATGGAGGATCAGGCGAAACCGCTGCGGCTGTCGATAGAGGCTGGCATATCGGTTTCGGGCGACGCTGACCTGCTGGCGCAAATGTTCAACAATCTTCTTGAAAATGCTCTGGTTCACGCCCCGGCGCATACCCTTATCACCGTCGCGCTCCGTCGCGAAGGCAATGCCGTGATTGCCGCTATATCCGATAATGGCCAGGGCATCCCGGCTGCGGAACGGGTGAATGTTCTCCGGCGGTTCTATCGGCTCGAAAACAGCCGCTCATTGCCGGGCACTGGGCTTGGCCTGGCGCTGGTCGCCGCGGTCGCCGACCTGCACCATGCCGAACTTTCGATCGCCGACAATAATCCCGGCCTCATCGTGTCCATTCGATTTCCCCATTGATAAGGATCGTCTATGCTCTTGGAACCAGATAGGCCGCAACCAGGTCCTCGCGATCCGGAAGCGACCAACTCGCCACAGCTAAGCGACTTTGCGAGCAAGGTACCGGCAGCGACTGTCGGCTTCTGGGTCATCAAGATCCTTGCGACGACGCTCGGTGAGGTCGGCGGCAATCTCGTCAGCATGGACATGGGATTTGGCTATCTGCAGGCGACCATCATGCTGTTCGGTCTTTTTGCCGCGCTTGCCGGCATCCAGGTCATCGCACGCAGGTTTCATGCGCCGCTTTACTGGGCAACGATTGTCGCCTCGACCGTAGCGGGGACGACGCTAGCCGACTATGTCACGCGCTCGATCGGCATCGGTTATACGGGCGGTTCGATCCTGCTTTTCGGATTGGTACTGATTTCGCTGTTTTCGTGGCGGGCGACCATCGGTCGAATTTCGGCCGACGATATTTCAAATCGGCGCGCCGAAGTTTTCTATTGGGTGACGATCACTTTTTCACAGACGCTTGGCACGGCGTTGGGGGATTGGTTCGCGGATACGGCTGGACTCGGCTATGCCGGATCGGCGGTCGTTTTTGGGAGTGTCCTGCTTCTGATCGTGCTTTTGCACGTTCGCCGCGCCGTTGACGGCATTCTGCTTTTTTGGGCAGCTTTCATTCTCACCCGTCCCTTGGGCGCGGTGGTTGGGAACTTCTTCGACAAGTCGACCGAACACGGCGGCCTGGCGATCAGCCGACCGTTGCTGAGCATCGCGATGGCCGGAATGATCCTGCTTGCTCTCGTCATCTTTCCGCAGCGAGCGAAGCAAGCTGGACGATGATCAGCAGATCCGTTGCTATCGCTCCATGCCGCTTGGGTTCCGTGAAGCGAACCGTTGAGGGGCGGCGATGACGGGCCATGAATGCGTGAATTTTCGGCCGGGTCGGGCCGGAGCATCAATGCCGGACATATTGCTGTAGGCTGACCCTGATCCCGATGCGGACCTCATCAGCGCTGCGGCGGTCGGTCACGATTTCGTTGGGTCCAGCGATCGTGCTGTGACCGTATTCGAGGTGAAGGCTGGCGAGCTTGTTGGCGTAGGACAGGTTGTAGTTGAACCCGGCTCTGATCGCCTGCTGGGTTGCACGCCGCGCGATCGTGTCCGCGCCAAGGCTCACCACGTCGTATCGGGCGAACAAGTCGAGGTCGCCACTCCCGGGAGCGTCGAACAGCGACACCTGCCCCATGACATAACCGCCATAAACATCGCTGCGGCTTTCCGAAAAGCGCGAGGTGATACCCTCGGCCTCGATCGTCGTCGGGTGGCCAGCGATCGGGAAGGTATAGGCGATATCGGCCTCGCCGCTGGTCTTGGTGCCGGTCGCGGCGACCCCGCCGATGGGTGCGAGCGCGAGCGCCGTCGCCAGGTTGAAGCTGCGGTCGCGGATGCCGGTCGTTTGATCGACCGCGAAGCCAGCCGTCAGTTTGCGCCCGCCCCCGTTGTCGCTGATCGGGGTCAGCACGACCTTGGCGGCGACGGCGCGACCGAACGAGAAGTTGACCTGTTGCGCGTTGAGTCCGCCCCGATTGTCGCCGATCGAGCCGAGCAGCGTCACCTTGGGCGACAGCATCTTCTGCACCTGGACGCCGAGCTGCGCGCCGAAGCTATTGGTCGAGCCATGTTCCTCAAGGATCAGCGAACGGTTGATGGCCGGCAGATTGCCCGACGACAGATTGTCATCACGCGACAGGATGCTGGTGTTGTGACCGAACAACAGTCGGAACCTGGCCGGATCGTCGGCGTCCTGCAGCGCCACGAACAGGTTCTCGAAGTCGCGGCTGTTCAGCGAACCGGCCGGGCCGGGGTTGATTCCGAAGGCATTGGTGTCGGTCAGGTCGATCTCATAGACGCCGGCAATGCGAAGATGCTCGCTGATGCGCGGCAAGTCGATCTCCGCGCCCTGCCGCACGCGTCGGAAGCTATCGGGTCCATCGGGGTCGACCAGACGTTCGGCGAACCCCCATGCGGTCAACCGGAAGTCGTCCAACTGATAGACGATCCCCGCATCGGGCTTGAGATAGAGGCCCTGCCGGGTCGGAGTGGCAACCTCGGGCGCCGGGGTGGCGTCACCCGCCGTGCCGGTGGTCTGCGCGCCCGCAGGTGCTGCGACGATCAACGCCGCGAACACGGCGGGCAGGGCAGCCTTCACCAGAAATACCGTCGCCAGCCGGTCAGCCGCGATGCGGACCCCTTCTGCCGTGCGCGATACATCTTGATGTAGATCCACACGCCCGTGAGCGTCATTGCGACCAGCCCAAGCCCCCATAGCAGGCCAAGGAACTTGCCCCCGTCGCCGATGATCTCGCCCGAGTGGAGCCGAATCAGCCAATTCTCGCCATCGGGTTCGTCGGACAGGATCGCAC
>JACDGO010000402.1 GCA_013821585.1 Sphingomonadaceae bacterium | reverse complement strand
GAGCTCGGCCGAGCTCAGGGCGTCGCCTGTCTCGTCGAGCGCGATGGTTCGCGACGGTTGCGGGGCGGGCGGGGGCGGCTTGCCGCCGTTGTCGGGAAGCTCGGTGATCTGGAAGGGCCAGGTCACCCGGTCGCTATAGCGCGCGACTAGTTCGGCTTCCGCGCCGGGGCCGATCTTGCCGCGTGCGACGATGTGAAGCTTCAATGCGTCGCGGGCGGCGGCGCTTCGCCGAACGCCCACATCCGCTCCAGATTGTAGAAGCTGCGTACTTCGGGGCGGAACAGATGGACGATGACGTCGCCCGCGTCGATCAGCACCCAGTCGGCGGCGGGCAGCCCCTCGATGCGCGCGCGCCTGCCGGTTTCGGCCTTGATCCGCTCGGCGAGCTTGGTCGCCATTGACGCGACCTGGCGCGTCGATCGGCCCGACGCGATCACCATATGATCGGCGATTGACGATTTGCCCGCGAGCGGGATCGAGACCGTCTCGATCGCCTGATCGTCGTCCAGCGACGAAAGGATCATCTTGTGAAGGACATCGACCGGATCGATCGGGGCAAGAGCGGAAGCGGTCGCGGGCAATGAAGATCCTTCGTTCAGGGGATGCGCCGCCGGCTCAGCGGATCGCGGGCGGATAGGGGAAGCGTCTCGCGGAGATGCCAGCCGGGATCGGCCCGGCGCAGCGCCGTGGCGGAACTCGGATCGGGGCGGAAGTGCAGCAGCACGATCGCCGGCGGTCTCCATTGCGTCCAGTGCTTGGCGCCGGCCGCGGGCCGGACGAAGCGGCGCAGCCAGGCCGTCGCGGGGGTCGCGGCGGCTCGCGCCTCATAGCCCGGACGCGCGATCACCGCAATCGGCACGAGCCGCGCCATCCGCCGCCAGTCGCGCCAGAGGTGGAACTGGGCGAGATTGTCCGCGCCCATGATCCAGATGAAGCGCCGCTTCGGATAGCGCGCGACAAGCCGACGCAGCGTGTCGGCGGTGTAGCGCGTGCCGAGCGTCGCCTCGATCGCGGTCGGCACGATGAGGCTGCGCCGCGAAGCCGCGCGCGCCGACGCCATCCGTTTGGCCAGCGGCGCCATGCCCTTGGCGGGCTTCAGCGGATTGCCCGGCGACACCAGCCACCACAGCTCTTCAAGCCCGAGCGCGTCGGCCGCGAACAGACTGATCCGCCGGTGCCCGCGATGCGCCGGATTGAACGATCCGCCGAGAAGGCCGGTGGGGGTCAGGGCCGCACCTGCCCGGTCCCGCGCGCGATCCACTTATACGTCGTCAGCCCTTCGAGCGCGACCGGGCCGCGGGCGTGGAGGCGCCCGGTGGCGATGCCGATCTCGGCGCCGAGCCCGAACTCGCCGCCGTCGGCGAACTGGGTCGAGGCGTTCCACAGTACGATCGCCGAATCGGCTTCGGCGAGAAAGCGCGCGGCGACGGCTCCATCTTCGGTGACGATGGCGTCGGTGTGGTGCGACCCGTGGCGCGCGATGTGCGCGAGCGCGCCGTCGAGCCCATCGACGAGCGCGACCGACGCGACCGCGTCGAGATATTCGGTGTCCCAGTCCTCGTCGGAGGCAGGCAGAACCCGCGCGTCGAGCGCGGTGACGTCGGCGTCGCCGCGCACCTCGCATCCCGCGTCGATCAGCGCGCCGATAAGGGCTGGAGTCTCAGTGAAAGCGCGGTCGATCAGCAGCGTCTCCATCGCCCCGCACACGCCGGTGCGCCGCAGCTTGGCGTTGACGGTGATCGCCTTCGCCATCGCCGGATCGGCCGTGCGATCGACATAGACATGGTTGTTGCCGTCGAGGTGCGCGAGCACGGGGACGCGCGCTTCGTCCTGAACGCGCGCGACGAGCGCCTTGCCGCCGCGCGGAACTATCACGTCGATCAGGCCCTGCGCGCCGAGCATCGCGCCGACCGCCGCACGGTCGCCGGTCGCGACGCGCTGAATGGCGTCGGCGGGAAGGCCGGCCGTTACGATCCCCTCGACCATCGCCGCATGGATTGCCGCGCTCGTCGCTCGCGCCTCGGAGCCGCCGCGCAGGATCGCGGCGTTTCCCGCCATCAGGCATAGCGCGCCGGCATCGGCGGTCACGTTCGGGCGGCTTTCGTAGATAATGCCGATCACGCCCAGCGGCACGCGCACGCGCGAAAGTTTGAGGCCGTTCGGCCGCACGCTTTCGTCGATCGTCGCGCCGACAGGATCGGGAAGCGCCGCGACCGCCGCGACGCTCGCCGCCATCGCCTCCAGCCGATCCTTGTCGAGTGCCAGCCGGTCGACCATCGCCGCCGAAAGGTCCTTCGCCTTCGCCGCTTCGACGTCGGCGCGGTTCGCGGCGAGGATTGCCGGCGCCCGGTCGCGGATCGCGGCGGCGGCGGCGAATAGCGCTGTGGATTTCACCTTGCCCGGCGCGCTTGCCAAGACTCCCGCCGCGATGCGGGCGCGGCGCCCCATGTCGCCGATCAGGGCGATCGCGTCGCTCAGAAGTCGACCTTGTCGTAGTCCGCCGGCGGCGCGATCACGCCCATCCGCTCGGCGAGCAGCGGACGAAAACCGGGCCGCGACTTGAGGCCGGCATACCAGTTTCGCGTCTGCTCGTGCGCGCGCCAGTCGATCCCGCCGAGATAATCGACCACCGAAATATGCGCGGCGGCGGTCAGGTCGGCGAGGCTCAGCGCGGCGCCGCCGAGCCAGTTGCGGTGGTCGAGCAGATAATCGGCATAGTCGAGCATCGCGTTGGCGTTCTTCATCGCCTCGCGCAGCACGCCGGTGTCGGGCGACGCGCGGTGGACGATGCGCTTGATCATGCGCTCGTGCATCAGGGGGGCGACGACCTGGCCGTGGAACTGCTCGTCGAACCAGGCGGCGATGCGCCTGATCTCGGCGCGGTTGATCGCGGTGCCGGAGATCATCGGTGACTTGTCGACGGTCTCCTCGAAATATTCGCAGATTGCCGCCGAATGGATCAGCGTCGTGC
>JACDGO010000401.1 GCA_013821585.1 Sphingomonadaceae bacterium | reverse complement strand
CCCGCAGGTCATTCGAATACGGTCTCGTCATCGCTCGCTGACCTCCCAACCCAGCCCAAAGGTTGAATCAGAAGTCGCACGAAAACGGAATCCCAAATCGATTCACACAATCAGGAAATGACTCTAGTCCGTCCGGGGGACGGACTGGGCCGAACTCCTGAAGGGGAGGGGCTAGAGAAACGAGCGCCCTTCCTCTAAGCGCCCCGCACCCATGACCGAAGCCCCCGACTACCGCGCGACCGTCTTCCTCCCGAAGACCGATTTCCCGATGAAGGCCGGCCTCCCGGCCAAGGAGCCCGGCATCCTCGCGCGCTGGCAGGCGAACAGGGCGTATCGGCGATTGCGCGAGGCGCGCGCGGGCCGCGAGAAGTTCATCCTCCACGATGGGCCGCCCTACGCCAATGGCGACATGCACATCGGCCACGCGCTCAACCATATCCTGAAGGACATGGTCGTGCGCACGCAAACGCTCCTCGGCAAGGACGCGCCCTATGTTCCGGGCTGGGACTGCCACGGACTGCCGATCGAGTGGAAGGTCGAGGAGCAGTATCGCAAGAAGAAGCTCGACAAGGATCAGGTGCCCCCGGCCGAGTTCCGCGCCGAATGCCGCGCCTATGCGCAGCACTGGGTCGATACGCAGCGCGAGCAATTGAAGCGCCTCGGCATCGGCGGCGACTGGGACCACCCTTACCTCACGATGGATTTCGCGGCGGAAGCGACGATCGTCGCCGAACTGATGAAGTTCGCGGAGTCGGGCCAGCTCTATCGCGGCGCGCGGCCGGTGATGTGGTCGCCGGTCGAGAAGACCGCCTTGGCGGAGGCCGAGGTCGAATATGAGGACATCGTCTCGACGCAGATCGATGTCGCGTTCGAGATCGCGGAATCGAAGATTGAGGCGCTGAAGGGCGCCTACGCCGTTATCTGGACCACCACACCTTGGACGATCCCTGTAAACCAGGCGATCGCTTACAATTCCTCATGGCGTGATCGCAAGGATTTCGAACGCGCGTACACCGTTTACACGGATGACAGCGGTCGCCGTCTGCTGTTGTCGCAAGCGTTGAAGGACGCTTTTTGTCAACGAAGTGGCCTGACGCTGACATACGAAACCACTATTTCCGCTGATCAGCTGGCTGGCACCATCGCGCGCCACCCGATGCACCACCTCGGCGGCTTCTTCGCCAAGCCTCGCCCCTTCCTCCCCGGCGATTTCGTCACGACCGATCAGGGCACCGGCCTCGTCCATATGGCGCCCGATCATGGCGAGGACGATTTCGAGCTGTGCAAGGCCAACGGCATCGACCCGGTGTTCGCGGTCGAGGGCGACGGGAAATACCGCGCCGACTGGGCGTGGCTCCCAAGAACGGACGAGCGCGCAGGCTCGGTGATCAACGCGAAGTTCAACGCGCCCGAGGGGCCGATCTGCTCGGACTTGCGCGAAGCGGGCGCGCTACTCGCGGCGAGCGCGGACTATGCGCACAGCTATCCGCACAGCTGGCGCTCGAAGGCCAAGCTGATCTTCCGCGCGACGCCGCAGTGGTTCATCGCGATGGACCAGAAGAGCGTCACCCCAGCGCAGGCTGGGGTCTCCCCGCCGAAAGAGATGCCAGCCTGTGCTGGCATGACGTTGAGGGAGAAAGCGCTTCAGGCGATCCGCGACACCCGATGGGTTCCCGAAAAGGGCGAAAACCGCATCACCGCGATGGTCGAGGGGCGGCCCGATTGGGTCATCAGCCGCCAGCGCGCATGGGGCGTGCCGATCACGCTGTTCGTCGACAGGAAGACCGGTCCCTATCTCTGTGACCCGGCGGTCAACGCCCGCATCGTCGCGGCGGTGCGCGAAGGCGGGGTCGACGCGTGGACCGACGAAGCCGCGCAGGCGCTGCTCGGCGACGGCTATGCCGCGGCCGATTACGAGCGCGTCACCGACATTCTCGACGTCTGGTTCGACAGTGGCTGCACCCATGCGTTCGTGCTCGAATCCGGCCCCTGGCCCGACCTGCGATGGCCCGCCGACCTTTACCTCGAAGGCTCGGACCAGCATCGCGGCTGGTTCCAATCGTCGCTGCTCGAAAGCTGCGGCACGCGCGGCCGCGCGCCCTATAACGCGGTGCTGACGCACGGCTTCACCATGGCGTCGGACGGGCGCAAGATGTCGAAATCGCTCGGCAACACTATCGATCCGTTGAAGCTGATGGAGGAATACGGCGCGGACATCCTGCGCCTGTGGGCGCTGAGCATCGACTTCACCGAGGACCACCGCATCGGCAAGGAGATATTGGCGGGCGTCGCCGACCAGTATCGCAAGCTCCGCAACACCTTCCGCTATTTGTTGGGGGCGCTCGACAGCTTCGACGAAAGCGAGCGCGTGGCCGTGGCGGAGATGCCAGAGCTCGAACGCTATGTCCTTCACCTCCTCGCCGGGATGGACGGCAAACTCCGCCAGGCGGTCGCCGATTTCGACTTCACCACCTACACGCGACTGCTGTCGGACTTCGCGAATAACGACCTGTCGGCGTTCTACTTCGATATCCGCAAGGACAGCCTCTATTGCGACGCGCCCTCTGCGCTAAAGCGCCGCGCCTATCGCACCGTCCTCGATACCCTCTTCCACGCGCTGGTCCGCTGGGCGGCGCCGGTGCTGGTGTTCACGAGCGAAGAAGTGTGGGCGACGCGGTTTCCGGATACGGGGAGCGTGCATTTGCTCGAATGGCCGGAGCTTCCCTCCCCCCGTCATCCCCGCTTTCGCGGGGGTGACGAGCTAGGGGTGAAGTGGGAGCGAATTCGGGAAATGCGCTCGGTCGTGACCGAAAACATCGAACCTATGCGTCGTGAAAAGAAATTAGGAAGCAGCTTGGAAGCGAACGTCACCGTTCGGGTCGCCGATGCGTCAACCATAGCAATGCTTCAGACGGAAGACTTTGGAGAGCTTTGCATAGTGAGCGATTTAACGATCGATCCAAAGCCTTGG
>JACDGO010000400.1 GCA_013821585.1 Sphingomonadaceae bacterium | reverse complement strand
GCACGATCCACTGCGCGATCGAGATGGGCGTCACCTTCTTCGACACCGCCGAGATGTACGGACCCTTTTCGAACGAGGTGCTGGTCGGCGAAGCGATCAAGGGCAAGCGCGACGGGCTGGTCATCGCGACTAAGTTCGCGATGCGCTGGAACGGCGACCAGGTTGCCGGTATCGACGGCAGCCCCGCCAACGCGCGCCGCGCGTGCGAAGGATCGCTGAAGCGCCTCGGCATCGACACGATCGACCTGTTCTACCAGCACCGCGTCGATCCGAACGTGCCGATCGAAGAGACCGTCGGCGGGATGGCCGAGCTGGTGAAGGAGGGGAAGGTCCGCCACATCGCGCTGTCCGAAGCCGCGCCCGAGACGATCCGCCGCGCGGCGAAAACACATCCGATCGCGGCGCTGCAAAGCGAATATTCGCTGTGGGAGCGCGACGTCGAGGACGAGATATTGGGTGTCTGCCGCGAAAACGGCATCGGCTTCGTGCCCTATAGCCCGCTCGGCCGCGGCTTCCTCGCCGGCGGCATCCGCAGCCTCGCCGCCCTGCCCGCCGAGGACTGGCGCCACAACGACCCGCGCTACTCTGACGAGAACATGCCCAAGAACCTGAAGGTCGTCGATGCGATCGGGGCTGTCGCGGAGCGCAAGGGCGTCTCCAACGCGCAAGTCGCGCTCGCCTGGCTTCTCTCGCAGGGCGACGACATCGTGCCGATTCCAGGCGTCAAGCGGCGCATGACGATGGAGGACAGCGTCGGCGCGGCCGATCTGGAACTAAGCGCCGAGGATGTCGCCGAACTCGGCGCCGCCTCGCCGCGCGGGGCGACGGCGGGTCCGAGATATGGGGAGCGCGGGATGCGTATGGTGCGGCTTTAGCCCACCCAGCGCCACACGCCGGCGACCGGCGCGCCGAGCCAGGGATGCGCCCAGGTCGCGGCGAGCCAGACGAGCGTGCCACCGACGAGCGCGATGCGGCCCGGCCAGCTTCCGGCCCACGGGATTCGGCCGGTGATCTGCCCAGCGAAGGGCACGAACGCCGTGCGCCGCGCCCAGTCGCGCCACGCCTCGCCGGTCAGGCGCTTCTTCTTTGCATCCTGCCCCGCCGCGCCGCCGATCGCGAGAACGATCACCGCGACCGACACGAGGAACACCGCGGGGCGCGGGCTGATCATGAAATGGACCGCCGCCCAGATCGCGAACGACCACATCATCGGGTGGCGCGTGATCGCGAAGACCCCGCGCGCGGGCGGAGTCGTCACCGGCCGCCCGGTCGGATCAGGGAGCGCCGGATTTCCGATCAACGACCCGACGAGGAGGACGCTGGCGACGAACATCAGCGCCGTCGCTAGCGCCCACAGCTCGTCGCCCGGCGACCACAAGAACTGACCGACAGGCGCCGCGCGAAAAGCGAAATAGACCCAAACGAGCGTGGCGATCGCGACCACCGAATAGAGCCCGAGGAACGCGCGCTCCCCAATCGCGCCGACCAGCGGCCGCCTGAGCGGATGCGAGAGGAGAAAATGCGTGCCCACGAACACGGCGAGCGCGGCCATCAGGTGAAACATCGTGCCCGTCATCGCTCGTACGCCTTGGGCATGTCGCCTTCCCCCGGTTTCAGATAACGGTCGCGGAGTCGCGTCTGGCGCGTGACGAGACTCTGTTCGACGCCGTCGATCCAGACATGCTCGGCGGCGCTCGTCAGCTCGAGCGGATCGCCCGACCAGATGACGACATCCGCGCGCCGTCCGGGCAGCAGCGAACCGATCTCACCGCCCAACCCGGCGATCTCGGCGGGCTTCGAGGTGATCGTGGCGAGCGCCTCTCCCCAAGTCAGTCCTTTCGCGCCCGGAATGCGCTGGAGCGCGACGAGATTGCCGGCGTATTGCGGCGAACGCTGCGCCATGCGCGCGTCGTCGTCGTCGATCGTGCCGATCGCGACCTCGACGCCGGCCGCCTTCATCCGGCCGATGTTCGACTGCGTCGCCGCGAGCGCCTCGAACGAGGCGGGAAGGTCATTCAGCGGCGAGGCGATCACCGGAATCCGCGCGGCGGCGAGCTGCGCCGCGACCGTCCAGCCCTCGCTCGCGCCGACGATGACGAGCTTGAGCGCCGGGAAATCCTTCCTCAGCGCGATCGTCTGGAGGATGTCGCCGCCGCTTTCAACATGGACGAACAGCGGTTCGCGCCCCTCGACCACGGGCACGAGCGCCGCAGCGTCGGCGCGTGTCAGGATCGAATCCTTGCTTCGCCCGTCATAGCTCGCCGGATTGCGCGCATAGTCGCGCGCCTCGGCGAGCGCGTTCCTGAAGAACAGGTGCGCGGCCGGGCGGCTGCCGCCCGCGCGCCGCGCGCCCGTCTCTCCGAACTCGACGAACTGGAACGCGCGCGCGCGCATCACGGCATCGCCGTCTTGGCCGGTATCGATCACCGCGCCCTGCCCCGCGAACATGGTCGACGCGGTTTCAGGCGCGACGATCGCGCGCGTGACCCCAGCCGCGCGGCTGATCGCGATCGCCGGCACGCGCGGGTTGATCGCGGGCGCGACGTCGATCGCGGCCGAAAAGGGCGTGGTGCGCGCGCTTGCGTCGTTCGTTTCGTCGACCGCATCGACGCCGACCAGCCCGAGCCGCGTGAAACCCGCGACGAACCCCGGCGCAACCCATTTGCCGCGCGCGTCGACGATCCGTGCGCCCGGTGGCACGGCTGCATTGGGCCCTGCCGCGACGATCCGCCCGTCGCGGATGACGACCGTACCCGGCGCGGGCGCGCCACCGTCGCCGATCGCGACCGTGCCGCCGGTGATCGCAACGGTTTCGGCGAAGGCGGGCGCGCTCAGCAGCGCGAGAAGAATCAGAGCGCGCCTCATTTCACGTCTCCCTCGCCAGTCTGGCCGAGCTCGAAATCGCTGACCGGCCGCCGCCTCGGGTCGTTCGCGTCGTACATCAGCGCGCCGTCGATCCACACGCGCTCGGGGCGC
>JACDGO010000017.1 GCA_013821585.1 Sphingomonadaceae bacterium | reverse complement strand
GTCGATGCCAAGACCCGTCAGAACCTCGCGCTCGCCTATGCGCTTCAGGGCAAGTGGATGAACGCGAAGGTGATGGCGGTGCAGGACTTGTCGCCCGCCGACGCCGACGCGCGCATCATCGAATGGATGGGCTTCGTGCGCCCCGCCAACGCCTATAGCCAAGTCGCGTCGCTGCTTGGCGTCACGCCGGCGCAGGACGGCGGCCAGCCGGCGCAGCTCGCGCTCGCGGGTCCGGCGAGCGCGCCGGTCGCGACCGCATCGGCTGCTCCCACGACCAGTGAGCCGGTGACGCTGACCGCCTATCCCGCGGGCGGCGCCACTGCCCTCGCCAGTCAGGATATGACCGTAGCCGCAACGGCAGCCGGAAAACCACTGACACTCGTCGCGGTTCCCGCCGGCCCTTCCCCCGATCCCGTCGCGGCCCCAGTCCAGCCGGCCAATGTCGCGATGATCGTCGATACGCCGCCGGCCGCCTTCCATGTGCCCGCTCCGTCTCCGCACTCCGCACCATTGACCGTGTTCGCCGCATTGCGCGAGATCGTCCAGCCGACGCCGGCGATCCGCGCGCCCATGAAGCCGCTCAAGCAGGCGGTCGTGCCGACGCCGCGCCCGGTCCAGACGTCGGCCGCGGCCGCGCGTTTCCGGACGGTCGAGGCCGGACGCTACGTCGTCCAGCTCGGCGCGTTCGCCAGCGCCGGCGTGGCGCAGGACGCGTGGAAGCGCAACGCGGGCCGCTTTGGCCTCGGCGGTTTCGAGCCCGCGAACGCCAGTGTTCGCCTGCGCAACATCAGCTTTGTTCGCCTGTCGGTCGGCGGTTTTTCCGAACGCGGTGAGGCGACGCGTCTTTGCGTGCGCATTCAGAAGGCCGGAGGCTCATGTTTCGTCCGCTCGCTTTCGGGCGACGCGCCCGCCGAATGGGTGCGGCGCGGTATGCCGAATCAGCGCCTCGCCGCGCGCTAGCCGAATATCGTGCGGCCGCCCTTAAGGGTGCGGACCGCGCGGCCCTGAACCGGCAGTCCCTGGAACGGCGTGTTGCCCGCCGAGGACGCGAAGCGCGCGCCATCGATCACCCACGGCTTTTCGACATCGACGAGGCACAGGTCGGCGGGCGCCCCCGGCTCCAGCCTGCCCGCATCGACGCCCAGGATCGTCGCGGGATTGGCGCTGGTCAGCGTCGCCAGGCGTGCGAGGTCCATGACGCCGTCGCGGACCAATCCCAGTCCCAAGGTGAACAGTGTTTCCGCAGCGGAGGCTCCCGGCTCGGCGTCGGCGAAGGGCAGGCGCTTGGCCTCGGGACCGCGTGGATCATGGCTCGAGCAGAGGACGTCGATCGTGCCGTCGGTAAGCGCGGCACGCGCCGCCTGACGGTCGCGCTCGCTGCGAAGCGGCGGTGACAGGCGTGCGAAGGTACGAAAGTCGCTCATCGCGATATCCGACAGCAGTAAATGCGCGGGACTGATCCCGCAAGTAACGCGAAGCCCGCGCGCCTTGGCCATGCGAATCAGGTCGAACCCGGCGGTGGTCGTCACCTGGCGGAAGTGGATCGCCGCGCCGGTCTCCCCGGCGAGTGCGAGATCGCGCGCGATCGCCATCGCTTCAGCGATGGCAGGCGCGGCGGAAAGGCCGTGAAGCGTCGCGGTCGCGCCCTCGGTGGCGACCGCGCCGTACGCCAGCCCGGCGTCTTCGGAGTGCGCGATCACCGTCAGCCCAAGCGAAGCAGCATAGGCAAGCACGCGGCACATTACGCCCGAATCGGCGATCCAGCCGCGCCCGGTCGCGACCGCCTTCGCGCCTGCACGGCGCATCAGCGCATATTCGGCCAGTTCCAAACCGGCGAGCCCCTTCGTCGCGGCGGCGAGCGGGTGAACCCAGAGGCGCGGCTTGGCGGCGAGCGCGGCACGCTGGACGAGGCCGGGGTCGTCCAGCGGCGGCGCCTGATCGGGCATCAGCGCGACGCGCGTGATGCCCCCGGCCGCACAGGCGTCGGCCTCGACCGCGAAGACGCCGAGGTCGATGAGGCCGGGCATGACGTGCAGACCGGTCGCGTCGATGAGCTCGGCATCGGCGGGAAGCTCGAAATTGCCTGTGGCGGCGATAGTGTCACCGTCGATCAGGACATCCACGCTGCCGCCGGTGATCGCGGTTTTCATCGCCGCCCCCGCGTCAGCACGTCGAGGCACGCCATGCGCACCGCGACGCCCATTTCGACCTGTTCGGCGATGAGCGAACGGGTCGGGTGATCGGCGATCGCGCTCGAAATCTCGACGCCGCGGTTCATCGGCCCGGGGTGCATTACCAGGGCGTCAGGCGCGGCCCTGGCCAGCCTTTCGGCGGTGAGGCCGTAAAGCAAATGATATTCGCGCGTCGAAGGCACGAACGCGCCCTCCATCCGCTCGGTCTGGAGGCGCAGCATCATCACGACGTCGCAGCCGTCCAGTCCTTCGTCCATATCGGTGAACGGCCTCACGCCGAGCGCCTCGATCGCGGGCGGCATCAGCGTTACAGGAGCCACCACGCGGATCTCGGCGGCGAGCGCGGTTAACGCGAGGATGTTCGATCGCGCGACGCGGCTGTGCAGCACGTCGCCGCAGATCGCGATGCGCACGCCGGCGATCCGTCCCAACCTTCGGCGTATGGTCAGCGCGTCGAGCAGCGCCTGCGTCGGGTGCTCGTGGCTGCCGTCGCCCGCGTTGAGCACCGGGCAGTCGACCTTGTCGGCGATCAGCGCGACGGCTCCGCTCGATG
The DNA here is from genome assembly GCA_013821585.1 of Sphingomonadaceae bacterium. Lineage (GTDB taxonomy): Bacteria > Pseudomonadota > Alphaproteobacteria > Sphingomonadales > Sphingomonadaceae > Sphingomonas_O. The sequence continues at coordinate 11,640 of JACDGO010000017.1, read as the reverse complement.
CGTGGCGGATGACGAGCACATCCGCGCGCATCGCATTGAGCGTGATCGCCGTGTCGATCAGCGTCTCTCCCTTCTTCACGCTCGATTGCGCGGCGTGCATGTTGACGACGTCCGCCCCGAGGCGCTTGCCCGCGATCTCGAAGCTCAGCAGCGTGCGCGTCGAATTCTCGAAGAAGGCGTTGATCTGGGTGAGGCCGGCGAGGCGGTTGTCCGACGCGCGATGCTGGCGATTGTGCTCGACCCAATGGTCGGCCTGGTCGAGCAGGAACGATATCTCGTGCGGCTGCAAGCCCGCGATGCCGGTCAAGTCCCGGTGCGGAAAAGGCGGCGGCGATGTCACTAAAGCGCCAGCTTAGGGCGGCGCTCAGGCGCTGGCAAGCCGATCGATCGCGCCTTGGAGGATATAGGCGGCGGCGGCGCTGTCGACGCGCTCGGCGCGCTTGGCGCGGCTGATGTCGGCGGCGATCATCTGGCGCTCGACCGCGGCGGTCGACCAGCGTTCGTCCCAGAGAAGTACAGGAAGTAGAATCGCAGCAAGGTTGCGGGCGAAGGCGCGGATCGACTGGGTTCGGGGGGAGTCGGTGCCGTCGAGGTTGAGGGGAAGGCCGACGACCAGGCCCTTGATCGATTCTCGTGATACAAGAGATTTCAGTTCAGAGAGATCGGATGCGAACTTCTTGCGGTGAATGAGCTTTGCGGGACTCGCGATCGTCCAGTTCGCGTCGCAGAGCGCGGTGCCCATCGTCTTCGTGCCGACGTCCAGCCCAAGGAGACGGCCGCGTTCGGGGAGGGCGGCGCGGAACGCTTCGATCATCGCTTTTCGAACGCCGCGAGGCGGCGCGCGGCGTCGGCGCGGATGTTCGACCAGAACAGGCTGTAGTCGAACACATGATAGTTGTTGCCGGGAAGGACATAGGCGCCAAAGCCCGAAGGCGGCGCGCCGATCAGGAGGAAGCCGCGCGGATCGCAGCGCGCCGGGATCGTCCCCACCTGAAGCGTGCCGTTTTTGAGATCGGAGTCGGCGACGACCGCGCCGAGGTTCGCGCGCGCAGGCGCCGCGCCGCCTCGCGCGCCCGTCAGCGGATTGGTGCAGAGCAGATGCGTCCCGCGCCGCGGCTTGGCAGTGAGGCCGGCGGTGGCGTCAAAGGTGTCGGTGATCTGCGACGGATCGGCGGGCTCGGCGAAGCTTTGCCACGATAGGATGCAGCGCGCCTGATCGGGCTTCGCGCAGGCGGGAAGGCCGAGCGCGGGAAGGTCGGCCTCGACCGAGACCGGCCAGCCGATCACATAGGCGGCGACGATCCGCCGCGCGACCGGCCGCCCGGCGATACGCTCGTGGAGCAGCCGGACGAGGTGAAGCGCGCCCTGGCTGTGCCCGGCGATGATGATCGGCTGGCCGGGCGGAATACTCGCGAGGAATTCGCTCCACGCGGCGTCGACATCGCGGAACGCCGCGTCGAGCGCCAGCCGCGCCTCGCGCCGCCCGGTCAGGAACGCGCCGAAGGTCGCCTGACGGTATTTGGGCGCCCACACTTCTCCTGCGTGGTTGAAGACGCTCGCTTGACCGCGAATGAACAGCCGCGCGCGTTCGTTCGAGGTTTCGTCGTCGAGCGATGCGTTCCACGCCGAGCGGTCGAGGAAGCTGGTCGGATGGATGAAGAACACCGCCGCGTCGCCGTGCGGGGACGTATCCGCAGGGTAGCCGCGCGGCAGCCACAGCGCGGGATTGCCGGGGATGTCGGGGCGCGCGTGCCACATCGCGCGCTTCGCCCATTCGTTGGCGGGCATCGGCCGCTGTTCGGCGAAGGGCGCGCCCGGCACCATCGCGAGGCGCATCAGCTGCACGCCGAACAGCCGATAGGCGACGAGCCCCGCGATCGCGAGGACGATAAGGAAGGCGATCAGGTAAAGAAACTTGCGGGCCAATTCCGGCGGCTTCCCGTGTTGAAAGGGGCGGCCCGTGCTGGTAGCCGCGCGGCCCATGTCCGTCGATAGCGCAACCGTCCGCAAGATCGCCTCGCTCGCGCGCATCGCCGTGAGCGACGCCGAGATCGAGGCGATGGTGCCCGAGCTCAACAACATCCTGACATGGATCGAGCAACTGGGCGAGGTCGACGTGTCGGGCGTGGAGCCGATGACGGCGGTGATCCCGAACGCGCTGCGCCTGCGTGAGGATGTGGTGACGGACGGGGGGATCAGGGACCAGGTGCTCGCGAACGCGCCGGCGGCTGAGCATGGGTTTTTCGGCGTGCCCAAGGTGATCGAATGATCCCCTCCACCGTCATCCCCGCGAAGGCGGGGATCCATAATTCCCGGCCTTTCCTCGGTATGGATTCCCGCCTTCGCGGGAATGACGGGGTGGGCGTGTGACCGACCTCACCAACCTCGGCATCGCGGCGATCCGCGACGGGGTTCGCGACGGCGCGTTCGGCGCGCGCGAGGTGGCGGAGGCGTTCGTCGCGAAGGTGAGCGCGGCGAAGGGGCTGAACGCGGTGCTGGTCGAGACGCCGGGGCATGCGCTGGCGGCGGCGGACGTGGCCGACGCCGACCGGAAATCGGGCGATCTGAAGCCGCTGTCGGGCGTTCCGCTCGGCGTCAAGGATCTGTTCTGCACGGCCGGCGTGCCGGCGACGGCGGGCAGCCACATCCTCGAGGGCTTCACGCCGACCTATGATTCGACCGTGACCGCGAAATTGTGGGCGGCGGGCGCCGGGATGCTCGGCAAGCTCAACATGGACCAGTTCGCGATGGGATCGTCGAACGAGACGAGCGCGTTCGGCGACGTGATCTCGCCTTGGCGGCGCAAGGACGGGGGCAACGCCCCGCTCGCGCCCGGCGGCTCATCGGGCGGAAGCTCGGCGGCGGTCTCCGCGCGGCTGTGCCCGGGCGCGACGGGGACCGACACCGGCGGTTCGATCCGCCAGCCCGCGTCTTTCACCGGCATCGCGGGCGTCAAGCCGACCTATGGCCGCTGCTCGCGCTGGGGAATCGTCGCCTTTGCCTCGTCGCTCGACCAGGCGGGCGCGATGGCGCGCGACACACGCGACTGCGCAATCATGCTGGGGGCAATGGCGGGATTCGATCCGAAGGACGCGACCTCGCTCGACCTGCCCGTGCCCGATTGGGAAAAGGCGTTGTCGGGCAACCTCAGGGGCAAGCGCATCGGCGTTCCGAAGGAATACCGCGTCGACGACATGCCCGCCGAGATCGACGCGCTGTGGGAACTGGGCATCGCCTGGGTGAAGGACGCGGGCGCCGAAGTGGTCGAGATCTCGCTGCCGCACACCAAATACGCGCTTCCCGCTTACTACATCATCGCGCCTGCCGAGGCGTCGTCGAACCTCGCGCGCTACGACGGCGTTCGCTACGGTCTGCGCGACCTGCCCGAGGGGGCGGGCTTGCAGGACATGTATGCGGCGACCCGCGCGGCGGGCTTCGGGCCGGAAGTGAAGCGGCGCGTGATGATCGGCACCTATGTGCTCTCGGCCGGTTTCTACGACGCCTATTACACGCAGGCGCAAAAGGTCCGCGCGCTGATCGCGGGCGATTTCGAGCGGGCGTGGGAACGGTGCGACCTGCTCCTCACCCCGACCGCGCCGAGCGCGGCGTTCGCGCTGGGCGAGAAGAGCGACGACCCGCTCGCGATGTATCTGAACGACGTCTTCACCGTGCCGAGTTCGCTCGCGGGCCTGCCCGCGATGTCGGTGCCGGGCGGCATCGACGCGAGCGGCCTGCCGCTCGGCCTTCAAATCATCGGCAAGGCGTTTGACGAGCAGGGCGTGTTCGACGCGTGCCTGGCGATCGAGGAGAGCGCGGGCTTCACCGCGCGGCCGGAGGCGTGGTGGTGAGTATTGACGGTATTAGTCCGGCGCGGAGCTCGAGCGTTCCGGTTTTGGGGGAGTGACGAACATGGGCGACGATTGCGTATGAGCGGTCTGGCGTCGCGTCTGGCCAAAGCATTGCGGTCGCTCGCGCGCGGGCAGTTGCCGTTCAAGCATTGGAGAACCGCGCCTGTCGATCGCCTCTATGGCATAGAGACATCGAGTTATGTCCGGATCGGCAAGCTCGCGACGGGCGATGCGAAGATCGACACCAACAACGTCGGCTATGTGGGATCGCAGCCGAGCATCGTTCGCGCGGCGCTCGACCATATTCCGGACCTTGGCGAAAAGACGTTCGTCGATCTCGGCTGCGGCAAGGGCCGCACCTTGGCCGTCGCGTCGGAATACCCGTTCCGCAGGATCGTCGGCATAGAGATTGCCCCGGTGCTCTTGCGCATCGCGCGGTCGAACGCGGGCATCATACGCGCCAATTTCCCCGGCCGCGCTTCGATCGAGGTGATCGAGGCCGATGCGACCGACATCGCGTCCTATGGCGCGGAGAATTTGGTCCTGTTCCTCTACAACAGCTTTCGCGGAGCCCTTATCGATCGGTTGATCGCGTCCATCGACCAATGGCTCGCAAAAAACCGTTCGCAAAGCCTCTTCCTGATCTATTACAATCCAGTGCATTTCGCGCGGTTCGATCGGGCTCCGGCGCTAGAACGCTTTTACGCCGAGTGCGTGAGTTTTCATCCCGACGAGCGCCTCGTCCAGCCGTTCGATAATGACTTCGACAGTCTCGTCATCTACCGGGCGAAGGGGCGAGACACCTCGCCACAACGCGCGGGACATGACCGGCGCGTATCCGTGACTATTCCGGATCTCGGAGCCGCCGTGGAGAATTGAACGAGCCGCTCACCCTGTTGGAAAGCGCGCGGCAAAGCACAGCGAAGACCGAACGCCTTGCCTGAACCCCCGCGCGCGCTATCAGAACGGTGATGACCGACACCGCTTACCGCATCACCGGCGCGACGGGGGAGTTCGAGGTCGTGATCGGCCTCGAGGTCCATGCCCAGATCACCTCGCACGCCAAGCTTTTCTCGGGCGCGTCGACCGAATTCGGCGCGGAGCCCAACACGCAGGTTTCGCTCGTCGACGCGGCGATGCCGGGGATGCTGCCGGTGCCGAACGGCGAATGCATCCGCCAGGCGGTGCGCACGGGCCTCGCGCTCGACGCCAAAATCAACCGCTGGAGCCGCTTCGACCGCAAGAATTATTTCTATGCGGACCTGCCACAGGGGTATCAGATTTCGCAGCTTTATCATCCTCTTGTCGGCGAAGGCTCGCTCGACATCGAAACCGACGAGGGCGAAAAGACGATCGGCATCGAGCGCATCCATGTCGAACAGGACGCGGGCAAGCTGATGCACGACCAGCATCCGGCGATGTCCTATGTCGACCTCAATCGTTCGGGCGTCGCGCTGATGGAGATCGTGTCGAAGCCCGACATGCGATCGCCCGCCGAGGCGGGGGCGTACGTCAAGAAGCTGCGCGCGATCCTGCGCTATGTCGGGTCGTGCGACGGCAACATGGAGCAGGGGTCGATGCGCGCCGACGTGAACGTGTCGGTCCGCCGGCCGGGTGCCGAATTCGGCACGCGGACCGAGACCAAGAACGTCAATTCGGTGCGCTTCATCCAGGCGGTGGTCGATTACGAGGCGACGCGCCAGGTCGCGCTGATCGAGGACGGCGGGACGGTGGTGCAGGAGACGCGGCTGTTCGATCCCGACAAGGGCGTCACGCGCTCGATGCGCTCGAAGGAGGACGCGCACGACTATCGCTATTTTCCCGATCCGGACCTGCTGCCGCTCGAATTGAGCGAGGCGTTCGTCGCGGACGCGAAGGCGAGCCTGCCCGAACTGCCCGACGCGAAGCGCGCGCGCTATGTCGAGGCGCTCGGTATTCCGCCGTACAACGCCGACGTGATCACCTCTGACGTCGAGACCGCACGGTGGTTCGAGGCGCTGCTGGACGAAGGCGTTGAGGCGAAGGCGGGCGCGAACTGGCTGACGTCGGAACTGTTCGGAGCGCTCAACCGGCTCGGCAAGGAGATCGCGGAAAGTCCGGTGTCTCCGGCGGGCGCGGCCGGGCTTTTGAAGCTCGTCGGCGACGGGACGCTGTCGGGGAGCCTGGCCAAGCAGGTGTTCGAGGCGATGCTCGAAACCGGCGAGAGCGCGGGCGCGATCGTCGAGGCGCGGGGGCTGAAGCAGACCAGCGACACCGGCGCGATCGACGCGGCGGTGGCGGGTGTGCTCGCGGCGAACGCCGACAAGGTCGCGGACTATTGCGGCGGCAAGGAAGCGCTGTTCGGCTTCTTCGTCGGCCAGACGATGAAGGCGATGGGGGGCAAGGCGAACCCCAAGATCGTCAATGAGCGCCTGCGGAGCGCGCTTTCATAGCCGCGGTCGCGCTTCTGCTGCTCGCCGCCGCGGCGAGCGACGGCAACGCCGCCGACTATTCGATCGCGTCGGTCGACTATGCGATCGCGCCGATGGAAAAGGTCGGCAACCTGAAGGCGGGCCTCCTGTGCTTGCCCAAGGGGATATTGCTCTGGCGCGACGTCGCGCATCCGTCGGGCGACGCGCTTGCCGCGCGTAAGACTGCGGCGCTGAAGGATGCGGGATTGTCGGTCGCGGCGCATCCCGACCCGCTGTCTTCCGATCCCCCGCCGCTGACGCGCTATCGCATCAAGGTGATCGTCGAACGGGTCGCGCTGAGGCTGTGCGTCGCGGGCCTCGGCATCGGCGAGAAGAAGCCCTCGGGCGAGGGCGTCGCCGCGGTGCGCTGGGAGACCTATGACCGCGCCGCGCGGGCGCGGGTAGCGAGTGTGGCCTTCGAGCTTCCGCTGATGGTCGGCGGGCGCGACGCGCGAACACAGCAGGCCGTGCTCGGTGATGCGCTTGTCGAGAGTGCCGCGCGCTATGCGAAGTCGCGGCGCAAAAGACTTTCGAGCCGCTTGTTCCTGTCCTAACATCGCATCGATGGGGCGGGGACGAATCATTCGTGTTTTCATGGCGTTGACGGTGTGCTGCGCGGCAAACGCGGCCCGCGCGGGCGCCAAGGCCTTCACCGCGTCGGGCTATGCGCTCCCTACCGGCATGCCGGTGACGGTGGTGCTGATGCGCCCCGACGTCGATGTCGGGCAGTTGCAGGGCGGGGGGGTCGCGCAGCCGAACGCCGACTGGACGAACGCGGCGCGCGGCAATCTCGCGGCGGCGCTCGCGGCGAACCAGCGTGCGCGCGGCGTCGCGCTCACGCCGCTCGACGAGCAGACCGGCGACGCCGCGCAGCTCGTCGCCGATTACAGCGCGCTGTTCCAGGCGGTCGCGAGCGCGATCATCGAGCATAAATATTACGGCGAAAAGCTGCCGACCAAGAAGGGCCGCTTCGACTGGACGCTCGGGCCTGGGGCGCGGCGGATCAGCGAGCTTTCTGGCGGAAACTACGCGCTGTTCCTGTTCACGCGCGACAATTTCGCGAGCGACGCGCGCAAGGCGATGCAGGTCGCGGGGCTGCTCGGCTGCATCGTCGGTTTCTGCGGGATCGTCACCGGCGGGGTGCACGTCGCCTATGCCGGCTTGGTCGAGGTTTCGACCGGCAACGTCGTCTGGTTCGACATCTTGCGCGGATCGAAGGGCGACGTGCGCACTCCCGAGGGCGCGCGGAGCATGGTCGACGCACTGATGGCGTCGATGCCGGTCCAGCCGGGTGCGAAGCCGCTCGGCACCGGCACCGTGATTGTGGAGCCTGCCAAGTGAAGCGGAGCCTGCCGCTCGCCGCGCTCGCGCTCCTCGCCGCCGCGCCGCCGCCAGTTCCCGGTCCCGGCTATGCGCCGCGCGACGCCGACGAGCGCGGGCTGTGGATGCAGGTCGACGAGGAGGAGCGCGCGCTCAAGACGTCGAATTTCCTGATCCGCGATCCGGGTTTCAACGCCTATGTGCGCAAGGTCTTTTGCCGCACGGTCGGCGAGGTGTGCCGCGACGTGCGAATCTACATCGTGCGCACGCCTTACTTCAACGCGTCGATGGCGCCGAACGGGATGATGCTCGTCTGGTCGGGGCTGTTCCTGCGCACGCGTGACGAGGCGCAGCTCGCTGCGGTGCTGGGGCACGAGTTCACCCATTATCGCGAGCGGCACAGCCTCCAGGGTTTTCGCGATATAAAGAAGAAGACCAACGCGATGGCGTGGCTCTCGATGATACCGGTCGGCGGCTATGCCGCGGCGGGGGCGATGACCACGCTGCAGGTCGGCATGATCGGCTCGATCTTTTCCTTCTCGCGCGAGATGGAAAGCGCCGCCGACGCGGGCTCGGTCGGTCTGCTCGCGAAAGCGGGCTACGATCCGCGCGCGGCGTCGCGCATCTGGGCGCAGATCCGGGCCGAGGATCTGGCGACCGCGGCGCAGCGCGGGCGCAAGGCGCGCCGCGAGGGCGGGATGTTCGCGACGCACCCGACGAGCGCGGCGCGGCAGGCGGCGCTCGATCGGCAGGCGGCGGCGCTTTCCGGGCCTTCGGACCGCGCGCTCAATGCGGCGGAATATCGCGCGGCGCTCGCGCCGTTCTGGGCGGACTTTATCGACGACCAGATCAAATTGAACGACTTCGGCGCGACCGAGCTGCTGCTCGAACAGCTCGCGGGCGCGAACGGCTGGACGGGCGACCTGCTTTACGCGCGCGGAGAGCTTTACCGTGCGCGCGGCGGACCGGGCGATTTCATTCTCGCAAGCGGCTATTATTGCCAGGCGATCGCGGCGGGTGGCGCACCGGTCGAGGCGTGGCGCGGCCTCGGCCTTGCGCTGCTGCGTGCGGGCGACAAGCCGGGCGGACAGGCGGCGCTCGCGTCCTATCTTGCAAGGAGCCCGGCGGCGAAGGACCGTCCGATGGTGGCGATGCTCGCGGGCGTGACGCCATGAAGGCGCTCGGCCTCGCGCTCGTGATCGCGCTCGTCGCGGCCGCGCCGGCCCGAGCAGGCTACAAGATCATGTACGCGGGTGAGGCGCGGGCGGTCGGCAAGCTGGGATTGAGCGTCACGCCGCCGAACGACTGGAACAGGCTCGGCGATAAGATCGGGCGGAACGCCGAGAGCTGGACGCTCGACGGACTGACGCTCAACGATCTCAGCTTCTACGCCGGGATCGCGGACGACAAGACGCTGTTCCGCGAGACCGACAGGAAATACCACCCGCTGCCGCATTTCCAGGCGTCGATGCTGCCGCCCGACATCGTTTCGCTGTTCGAGGGGAGCTACCGCGTCGCCGCGGGCACATCGCTGTTCAGCGTCGGCGGCGTCGAGCCCGCGACCTTCGCCGGGCATCCGGGCGTCCATTTCACCTATGCGTTCACGCTGCAGGACGAGGAAGTGAAGCGCAGCGGCGAAGGAACCGGCGCTGTGATCGGCGGAAAGCTCTATCTGATCACGTTCGAGGCGCCGTCGATCTATTACTACGAGCGCGACGCGGGGGCGTATCGCCTGCTTGTGGCGAGCGCGCGGATCAACTAACCCGGATCGGGCATGTCGACATCGCCCGGCGTCGGGCCGACCTCGGGCGGCGGGCTCGTCGGTTCGGGGGTTTCAATCGGACCCTGGTCGGGCTGCGGGTCGGGCGGGGGGACCGTCGCCATGGTGAATCTCCTTCGAACGGGTAACGCGCGGGCGCGCGTCCGGCTCCCTTGCCCTTCGGGGCGGGCGGCGATATGGACGCGCGCCTTGCCTAAGGGTCCGATGCGGGCGTGGCGGAACTGGTAGACGCGCCTGGTTTAGGTCCAGGTATCGCAAGATGTGGGGGTTCGAGTCCCTTCGCCCGCACCAGCCCGTTTTCGCCTCCTATTCGCAGCCCCCGACCACAGCTGGATGAAACGACTTTTCCATGAAGATTGCCGAGACGCTGAACGACGGCCTGAAGCGCGGCTATGCGCTGACCATCACCGCCAAGGATATCGATGCGCGCATCGACGCCGAGGTGAAAAAGGCCGCGCCGCAGGTGCGCATGCCGGGCTTTCGCCCCGGCAAGGTGCCCGCGAACCTGGTGCGCAAGATGCACGGGCAGATGCTCCAGCAGCAGGCGCTCGACGCGGCGGTGCAGGAAGGCGTGCAAAAGCTGATCGGCGACAAGAAATTGCGCCCCGCGATGCAGCCGTCGGTTGAGCTCGGCGAGGATTATGCGCCGGGCAAGGACGCCGAGGTCAAGGTCGCGCTCGAAGTGCTTCCCGAAGTGCCGAAGCCGGCGATCGACGGGCTGAAGCTCGAACGGCTGACGGTCGAGGGCGACGACACGGCGGTCGATGCGCAGCTCGCACAGCTCGCGGGGCAACAGAAGCGCTTCGGCGACGCGCCCAAGGGGCACAAGGCGGAAAGCGGCGATCTCGTGCTGATGGACTATCTCGGCAAGGTCGCCGGCGAGCCGTTCGACGGCGGCAAGGGCGAAGACATGTCGGTCGAGATCGGCTCGGGCCGCCTGATCCCGGGGTTCGAGGACCAGCTGATCGGCGTCAGGGCGAACGACGAAAAGACGATCACCGTCACTTTCCCCAAGGACTACAATGTCGACTATCTGAAGGGGAAGCCCGCGACCTTCGACCTGGTGGTGAACGAAGTGCGCGTGCCACAAGCTCAGGCGATCGACGACGCATTCGCCAAGTCGCTGGGGCTCGAAAGTCTCGATCAGCTGCGCGGGCTGCTCAAGGGGCAGGTTGAGCAGGAGCTTAGCGGCCTGACGCGCACGCACATGAAGCGCAAATTGCTCGACCAGCTCGCCGCCAATCACGATTTCCCGGTTCCGCCGTCGATGGTCGATGCCGAGTTCGACCAGATCTGGCGTCAGCTCGAGCATGAAGCGGGGCACGAGGCCGATCCCGCCGCCGCGCTGAAGGAGATGAAAGCCGACCGCGCGGACTATCGCCGCATCGCCGAGCGGCGTGTTCGTCTGGGGCTGCTCTTGTCGGAGATCGGCCAGGCGAACGGCGTCGAGGTCAGCCAGACCGAGATGAGCCGCCTGATCGCGCAGGCAGCCCAGCAGTACGAACCGAAGGACCGCGAGCGCTTCATGCAATATGTCCAGTCGGACGCGATGGCGGCAGCCCAGTTGCGCGCGCCGCTCTATGAGGACAAGGTCGTCGACTTCCTGTTCGGCAAGGCCGAGATCACCGACCGCACCGCGACGCGCGCGGAGCTCGAGGCGGAGATCGAGGCCGAAGACACCGACGTTTCCGGGGACGGGCATGTGCATGGGCCGGGCTGCGGGCACGACCACACGCCCGCTGTGAAGCCGAAGGGGAAGAAAGCAGCGGCGCCGAAGAAGGCCGAGCCCGCGAAAGCTGAGGCAAAGCCTGCGGCGAAGAAGGTTGCGCCCAAGACGCCGGCCGCCAAAGCGGCTCCCGCCAAGCCCGCCGCGAAAAAGCCGGCGGCCAGGAAGGCGAAGGCCTGAACCTCTTGACCGCACCGCGCATCGCCGTTCTGCTTCCGTGCTTCAACGAAGAGGCGGCGATCGCGCGGACGGTCGCGGATTTCCGCGCGGCGCTGCCCGACGCGGCGATCTACGTTTACGACAACAACTCGGCCGACGCGACGCGCGAAACCGCCACGAAGGCGGGCGCGATCGTGCGGACCGAGCGGATGCAGGGCAAGGGGCACGTCGTCCGCCGCATGTTCGCCGATGTCGATGCGGATATTTATATAATGGCCGACGGCGACGCGACCTATGAGGCCGCCGCCGCGCCGGCGATGGTCGCGCAGCTGGCGAACGAACAGCTCGACATGATCG
>JACDGO010000399.1 GCA_013821585.1 Sphingomonadaceae bacterium | reverse complement strand
GAACGCGCCCGTGCGCGCTCAGATTCGTCATTCGCGGCGGTGGCTTGGGCGTCGAGCCGTTCCGCGCGCGCAGCCGCTGCCTCGCCGTCGCGCTGCGCGCGGCCGAACAGACGCCGTTCATCGCCGATCGATTGCGCGAACGCCGCGCCGCCCGCCAGCACGGCGGCGAGCAGTGCGAGGCTGATGCGCCGCGTCGTCAGGAAGCGCCGCCGTCGAGCTTGCCGAACGACGCCTCGAACCCCGCGGCGTCGCCGTGCGACAGGAAGCGCGCCTGCTCGATCCAGCGATCGCGCCCGATGCGGCCTTTGAACGCGCCGAGTTGCGGGTCGATCGCGGCGACGTCCGCCTCGGTCCAGCCGGCGATCTGCTCGAAGCGCGTGACGCCGAGCCCGCCGAGCAAAGTCACCAGCTTCGGGCCGAGCCCCTTGATCTGGAGCAGATCGTTGCGCTCGCCGACGGGTGGCGGGGCGACGGGATCGGTCGTGGCGATGACAGGCACCGGTGGCGGCGTTTCGCGACGCAGAGTCGGGCGCGGTCCTTCTTCGGGAGGCGTCAGCTGGATGCGCTGACCGCGACGCGACAGCAGGAAGGCGACGGCCGCGACCACCACGAGCGCGATCAGCAGCCACGGCCAATAGTCGGCGATCAGCGTGTCCATCGGTGTCTCCGTTTCGAAAGCGTCATCCGTCGCGCGGCGCGGAATGTCCAGCCGCCTCCCGCGCGATCTCGCGCCAGCCGATGTCGCTCCGACAAAAGCCACTGGGGAAATCGATCTTCGCGACCGCCGCATAGGCGCGGTCGCGTGCCTCGGCGACGCTGCTCCCCAGCGCGGTGACGCCGAGCACCCGGCCTCCCGCCGCGACGAGACTGTCCGCGCTTTCCTTGGTTCCGGCCTGGAAGACGATCGCGCCGTTTGCCTCGGTCGCTTCAAGCCCGCCGATTGCGCCGCCCGTCTCGGGCGTTCCCGGATAGCCCCGCCCCGCCATCACTACCGTCAGCGCGGTATCGTCCGAGAATTCGAACGGTTCGAACGCAGCCAGCCGTCCTTCGGCGACCGCGAGCATGAGCGCGGCGAGGTCGCCTTGGAAGCGCGGCAGGATGACCTGCGCCTCGGGATCGCCGAAGCGCACGTTATATTCGATGAGCTTCGGGCCTTCAGACGTCAGCATCAACCCGGCGTAGAGGACGCCCGAGAACGGCGTGCCGCGCGCCTTCATCGCCGCGACGGTCGGGCGTACGATCTCGTCCATCGCCCTGCGTTCGAGAGCGGACGTTAGCACCCGCGCGGGGCTATAAGCGCCCATGCCTCCGGTGTTCGGACCCGTGTCGCCGACGCCGACGCGTTTGTGATCTTGCGCCGAAGCGAAGGCGACGACCGTCTCCCCGTCACTTAGCGCGAACAGACTCGCTTCCTCCCCATCGAGGAATTCTTCGATGACCGCCTCGCCGGTCACGTCGCGGGCGGCGGTCTCGGCTTCGGCGACAGTCGTCGCGACGACCACGCCCTTGCCCGCTGCAAGCCCATCGGCCTTGATCACAACCGGAACTCCGAAGCGGCCGAGGGCGGTGCGCGCGGCTTCGGTGCCCTCGACGCGAACATAGCGCGCGGTCGGGATGCCAAACTCGGCGCAGAGATCCTTGGTGAATCCCTTCGATCCCTCGAGCCGCGCCGCTGCCTTGTCCGGTCCGAACACCGCGATCCCGGCCGCGCGAAGACTGTCGCCGAACCCTTCGACGAGCGGTCCTTCGGGGCCGATCACGACGAGACGAACGTCGTGCGCAATGCAAAAACCGATAACTGCATCATGGTCGGCCAGATCGAGCCCGACGCAGTCGGCGTGCCGCGCGATTCCCGGATTGCCCGGCGCGGCGTAGAGACGATCGAGGCACGGGGATTGCGCGAGCTTCCACGCGATCGCATGTTCGCGTCCGCCCGACCCGATCAGCAGGATGTTCATGCCCGACCCGTTCCCCGAAACCGCCGCGCTGCTAGCCGAGGAGCGCCCCGGCGACAACGCCGCGCCGCTGACAGTCTCCGAGCTGTCGGCGCGCTTGAAGCGGCACGTCGAGGACGGCTTCGGGCTGGTGCGGATCCGCGGCGAGATTTCGGGGTGGAAGCGCGTCGCCTCGGGGCACGCCTATCTCTGCCTCAAAGACGACAAGGCGGTGATCGACGGAGTGATGTGGAAGGGATCGGGAGCCGCGCTTGCCTTCACGCCCGCCGACGGCATCGAGGTGATCGCGACCGGACGGCTCACGACCTATCCGGGGCGCTCGAAATACCAGATCGTCATCGACTCGATGGAGCTGGCGGGCGAGGGTGCCATGCTCGAGAAGTTGAAGGCGCGGCTCGCCGCTGAAGGTCTGTTCGACTCAGCGAATAAGCGTCCGCTGCCGTTCCTGCCCAAGACCATCGGCGTCGTCACCTCGCCGACCGGCGCGGTGATACGCGACATCCTCCACCGCTTGAAGGACCGCTTCCCGACGCACGTGATCGTCTGGCCGGTGATCGTGCAGGGTCCTGGTGCAGCCGAACAGGTCGCGGCGGCGGTCAGGGGTTTCTCGGACATGCAAGGGGAGGGGCGGCCCGACCTCGTCATCGTCGCGCGCGGCGGCGGTTCGATCGAAGATTTGTGGGCGTTCAACGAAGAAGCGGTGGTGCGCGCGGTCGCCGCGTCCGAAATCCCGGTCATTTCGGCGGTCGGGCATGAGACCGACACGACCTTGTGCGACTTCGCCGCCGATGTCCGCGCGCCGACCCCGACCGCCGCCGCCGAAATCGCGGTTCCGGTGCGCGGTGCGCTGCTCGATCAAGTTCAGAGCCTCGCCGCACGCAGCCAGCGCTGCGTCCGACGTTACCACGAACGCGCGGTCGAGCGGCTGGCGGCGCTGACCATACGCTGGCCTGCGCGCGACGCCTTGCTCGCGCCTCAGGCGCAGCGGACCGACGATATCGCCGAGCGGTTGCGGCGCGGGCTCGGGCGCGCTCTCGCC
>JACDGO010000398.1 GCA_013821585.1 Sphingomonadaceae bacterium | reverse complement strand
CGCAACGCTAGTTCAGAGGGAGGGAATCCGACGCGGCGCGCGCGCCGCGTCGGCCGCTTCGCTCATGAAGTCCGCCGCGCCGGGCGGAGTGTGGCGTCGCAGTGCGCCGAGATCGTCCATCCATTCGAAGCCCTCGTCGTCCGCCTGCATGAAGTCGCCGGTTCCCTGAGGCGGTGAAGACTGCCTGGTGCGCGCCGCTGCGGGAGCGCCAGGAGCTTCGCTCCTCCTCAGCCAGACGACGCGAAACCCCGCACCGGGCGCGCGCCATCCGCCGAACGCCGACTGCACGATGTCCGCGCCACAACGGCGACATGCGCTGAAGCGATAGCCGCCGTTCGCGATTCGGTTCGCACCCGGCGCATGGCGGCCGAACAGGCATCGCAGCAAGGTCACACGCAGGACCTGGCCGCGTGCATCGCGTTAAAGGCTCCACCCGCCCGAAACTGATCTCGCCTGAGCGGGAGCGTCAAAGGCGCTCAACACGTCGAGCCGCTCGCGGGTCAGCTTGAACGCCCCGCGAATGAAGCGCTCGCGCACCTCAGGGTTGGGATCGTACAATGTGATGAAATCCCGGAATCGGGCGACCGACAAACATTGAAGCACGAAGCCCGGCAACACGTCCCGTCGGGAAGAGGCCAGCAGAATCGCGCGGCAGGCGGAATAGCGCACCGCCTCGGAGCGGTCCGTGCCCTGACCGGCAGCAATGGCGCGCAGCAGCTCGTACAGTTGGTCAAAGGCTTCGTCGTCATCGATCTCGCGCGGTAAGGGCATGACGTCGGGCCTCATTGACGGCCGCAGAAACGACCGTCCTGGCGAAAAAGGTCGCGCCCGCTATTCGCCGAAAACGCGAATGGCCTGCGGGGTCGGCGCCTCGGACATGGGCTCGACCAGCTTGAGAGGCGCCGGTTCCGGCGCAGCCGCCGCCGCTTCATCGCGCGGTTCCATGCGGCCGCGCACTCTGCCTCCCGGTGTCACTTTCAGTCGCGCATAAGTCACGTCGCCTTCGATGTAAGCCGTCGCCTCGACAGCCAGGTCGCCGGCGTCGATCGTCCCCTCGACCCTGCCCGCGAGCCGGACGCGCTCGGCGTGAACCGATCCGTTGACTACACCGCCCTCGCCCAAAAGCAGGGTGGGACAGCGGACGTCGCCGTGCACCTCGCCTTCGATCTGCAGGTCGATGGCGCAACTCACCTCACCCCTGATGACCACGCCCGGCCCGATCGCCGAGACGGCGCTTTCTTCCTTGGCCTTGCGGCCACCTGCCGTTTCCATGTCAATTCCCCCAATCACGGATGGACGCCGCGAAAACCGGCCTCCCCTCGTCGTGAATACGCCCACGGAGAGAGATCGCCCTTTAAATTCTATTTTTCAAGGCACTTAACCACGTTATCGGGCGATGCCCTGTTTTGGCACGATGCAACGTGCGGCGATATCCAGCCTAATGTCGTCGCACCCCGATATCGAAGTGCAGCACCTCCTCCCGTACCCCCAATTTCGTATAGAGCGCGATCGCGGGCGGGTCTTCGTAATCGGCTTGGACGAAGATCACGTCCGCGCCGCGCGCCGCCGCGATCCGCTGGAGCGCGGCGATCATCGCGGTGGCGACGCCACGCCGCCGGTGCGTGGCGGCGACCGCGAGGTCGTAGATATAGATTTCGCTGCGCTCGCGCTCGAACTTGTCGAGCGCATAGGCCGCGATCCCGCCGATCACGCGCCCGCCCTCGCACGCGGCGATCGCTATGAAATGCTCGCGCGCGAGCAGCCGTTCGAGATACGCGCGGCTTGGGCGCGCGCCGTCATAGGTCTCCCGCTCCCCGAACGCCTCGCCGAACAGCGACAGGATGTCCTCCATCAGTGGGGCGTCGGCGGCCGTCAGTTTCCGGATGCCCTGCGCCGCCACCTTCGAATTGCCTCCCGGTGCGGAAACACCGCCATCACGCACCTTCCAGAACGCGCGCCTGCCCAACGCCCTCGTGCCGCTTGCCGACCTTGTAATCGACATCGTGGCCCAGCATCCGCAGGCATTCGGCGATCTTGGCTTCGCTCACGCCTTCCATCCGGCCGCGCAGCATGTTGGAGAGCTTGGGCTGCGGGATTCCCATGCGCCGGGCGGCGGCGGTCTGGTTCAGGCCGAGCTCGCGCATCGAACGCAGCATCACCGCCACCAGCCGCGCCTTAGCCTGCCGTTCCCCGGGGTTCGAAAGGCCGAGGTCGGCGAAGATATTGCCCTCGGCCCTGGTCACATTCCGGACTGCCATCGTCATTTCCCTTCCGCGTCTTTTCTTGCGTCCTTCAGGCGGCTCTCGATCGTGATCCTGTCGAGCTTGGGCAGTTCGCTCCCGCGTGGCGACTTCTTCTGAAAGCAGTGCAGCACATAGAGAACGTCCCGATAGCGAACCGTGTAGACCGCCCGATAAGTGTCGCCATCGTGGCGCTCGATCAGTTCGACGACGCCGGAGCCATATCCCGAAAGCACCTTGGCGCCCAGCGGATGCTCGCCGCCCTGGGCGAGACAGAGGCCGTGCCCGAAATCGCCGCGCACCTCCTCGGGCATCGCCCTTAAATCGTTCAGGCTGCTGCCGAGCCACCGAATCTCCTTCATCGATCCCACTCGCCCAATCCGACATAGTTATATCTGTTTAGATATAGAGTCAAGCGGAAGCGACCTGGTGCGTGCGACCCTGCTCCTCCCCTCACGCCTAACCCTTCCCTAATACCCCCTTCACCGCGTCTTTACGCGCTTCGGTTATCGCACTGCCCGACAAGGCGTTCGCGCCACGCACTCGGGGAATCGTTTTGACAGCACAGGCAGCCGCCGCACGGGCACCGCAGGACAGCGCAGCCGCGCTGATCGCGCTGGTGCGCGCGGAAGGATCCGCCGGGCATCGCCACCCCGTCTCGGGCGCGCTGACGCACGGCCCCGAAGCCGCGCGCAACGTCGCCGATATCGTCCATCACCTCTGCCTCCTCCACGGCCGCCACCCCGGCGTGATCGAT
>JACDGO010000397.1 GCA_013821585.1 Sphingomonadaceae bacterium | reverse complement strand
TGTACGTGCTGTGCTTCTTCTTGCAGATGTGCGCGTCGAGCGCGCTCGGCGCGACCGCGGCGACGATCCAGGATCTCGTCCTGCCCCGAATGCGCGGCACCGCGACCGCGACCTTCTTCATCGCGACGACGCTCATCGGCCTCGCGCTTGGACCATATACGGCGGGCTTCGTCTCGACCGCGACGGGGAGTCTCAGGATAGGCATCCTGTCGCTCCTCGCGGTCGCGCCGGTCTCGGCGGCGCTGCTGATCATGGCGTGGCGGACCGTGCCGGCCGCCGAAGCGAGCGTCGTCGAGCGCGCGCGGGCGGCGGGGGAAGCGATCTAGCTACCGCCGTTCGAACACCCCGCAGGCAATCCGCGCGCCGCTGTTGCCGCTCGGGTCGGTCTTGTAGTCGTCGGCCGCCGCGTGGACCACGATCGACGCGCCGTCAGCGTCGAGCAGATCGGCGAGGCCGCCCGGAAGATCGGCGCTCAACGATCCGCGGCCGTCCGCGCCGACCATTAGATTGGGCAGGTCGCCCTTATGCGCGCCCATCGGATTGTCGCGGCCGTGCATCTTCATTCCCGGATTCCAGTGCGGGCCTGCGGTCTTGAAGTCCGGCCCGTCGCATTTCCCGGTCGCGTGGATGTGGAGTCCGTGCGGGCCGGGCGGAAGGCCGTTCGCCGAAACCACGAGCCGCATCGATCCGCCTTGCAGGGTGATGGCCGCCGTACCCATCCTGGCGCTCTTCGCGTCGCGCAGGTCCGCCTGCGCGGCAACGGCCATTTTCGACACGGTCATTCCGGTCGCTCCAAACGTCGCCGCCAACGCGAACGCCGCCGTCATAGTCTTGCGCATCGCCGCCTCCCTTGGTCAGGCGACTCCGGGCCGCCCGACGCAATGATACTCGATCCCGAGCCGCGCGACATCCTCCGGATCGTAGATGTTACGCAGATCGACGAGTAGCTTCGTGTTCATCGCCGCCACAAGCCGCTTGAGATCGAGCGCGCGGAACGCGTCCCATTCGGTGACGATCGCGACCGCGTCCGCACCGTCGGCGACGGCGTAGGCGCTGTCGCAATAGCTGACATCGGGCATCAGAGCGCGCGCCGCCTCTATCCCTTCGGGGTCGTAGGCGCGCACCGTCGCACCCGCGTCGAGCAAAGCCTGGACGATCGCGAGGCTCGGCGCGTCGCGCATGTCGTCGGTGTTGGGCTTGAAGGTCAGGCCGAGGAGGCCGACGGTCTTCCCGCGCGCCTCGCCGCCCATCGCGGTCACAATCTTCCTGCCCATCGCGCGCTTGCGGCTGTCGTTGACCGCCGCGGTCGCCTCGACGATCCGCATCGGCGTCGCATAATCGTCGGCGGTCTTCAGGAGCGCGAGCGTGTCCTTCGGGAAACACGAGCCGCCGTAGCCCGGCCCGGCATGGAGGAACTTCGCCCCGATCCGGTTGTCGAGGCCGATGCCGCGCGACACGTCCTTGACGTCGGCGCCGACCGCTTCGCAAAGGTCGGCGATCTCGTTGATGAAGGTGATCTTGGTCGCGAGGAACGCGTTCGCGGCATATTTGATCAGCTCGGCGGTCCGCCTCGTCGTGAACAGGATCGGCGCGGCGTTCAGATAGAGCGGGCGATAGACGTCGTGCATCACCTCCTTCGCGCGCGCGTCCTCCGCCCCGATGACGATACGGTCGGGGCGCTTGAAGTCGCCGATTGCGGCGCCCTCGCGCAGGAATTCGGGGTTGGAGACGACCGCGACCTCCACGCCGGGCGCGACTTCCCTCAGGATGCGCTCTACCTCGTCGCCGGTGCCGACCGGCACCGTCGATTTGGTGACGACGACGGTCGGGCGCGAGATCGCCGCGCCGATGTCGCGCGCGGCCTGATAGACGTAGGAAAGATCAGCATGCCCATCGCCGCGCCGCGACGGCGTTCCGACCGCGATGAAGATCGCGTCGGCGTCCGCCGCGGCTTCCGCGAGCGCGGTCGTGAACGACAGCCGCCCCGCGGCGGCGTTGGCGCGGACGAGCGCCTCGAGCCCCGGCTCGTAGATCGGCATCCTTCCGCCGCGCAGCGCGTCGACCTTCGCCTGATCGAGGTCGACGCACACGACGTCGTGGCCGAAATCGGCGAAGCACGCCCCGGAAACCAGGCCGACATAGCCGGCCCCGATCATCGCAATCTTCATGGGCGTGCCCCTTAGGGGCACTCCCGCCGCGTTGCTAGCCGACCTTGACGATACCCTGGTCGATCAGGCTGCGCGCGCAATCGACGATCGTTTCCTCGACCGGGCGCGTCGCCCAGTCGAGCACCGCTTTCGCATGGCTCGCGTCCATATGGCGCACCTTGCCGAGCTCGCCCGTCACCTGGCGCACCTGCGGATCGAACAGCGCGGTGAGCTTCACCAGGAAATCGGGCAAGCGGCGCAGCTTCACCTTGCGCGCTTCGGGACCGAGGCGATCCTTCAGGATCGTCGCGACCTCGATCAGGTTCAGGAACGGTCCCGACGCGATGAAGCGTTCGCCCGCGAGTCCCTCGCCGTCGAGCGCGCGGACGTGCAGGTCAGCCACGTCGCGCACGTCGACGACGCCGAAGCCGAGGTCGGGCATTCCCGGAAACCCGCCGCTCAGCATCCGCTGGATCACCGTGACCGACGCCGAATAGTCGGCGCTGAACACCGGACCGAGCACAAGGCTCGGGTTGACCGAGACATATTCCAAGCCCCCGCCCTCCTTCGCCACCCAGTCGCGCGCCGCGCGCTCGGCGATCGTCTTCGACTGGACGTAGGCATAGGAATCGGGGTGGTCGAGGTTGGTCCAGTCCTTTTCGGTGAAGGTGTATTCGCCGCGCGGATGGCCATAGGCGATCGCCGCCGCCGACGACGTCATGACGAAGCGCTTGGCGCCCGCGTCGCGCGCCGCGCGCAGCGCCCTGATCGCGCCGTCGCGCGCAGGGCCGATCAGCTCTTGCGGATCCCGGACCGCGTTGGTCGGCAGCGGCGACGCAACGTGCGCGACATGGCTGCAT
>JACDGO010000016.1 GCA_013821585.1 Sphingomonadaceae bacterium | reverse complement strand
CAGTTCCAGAGCCGTGTGAGGAGCGACCAGAGCGGCGCCCATGGTCGTTGCGCTGGCGCTGGCGCGTCGACGTGCTCGATCGGGCGGGCGTTGGGTGGTTTGGCCGTCGGATCAACAAGGTTGGAGTCGATCGGTAGCGGGGGCTGAAGGATCTGACCGAGCTGGGCATAAACCAAGGGGCTTGGCAGAGATGGCGGATCGCTATCCCGGCGCATGTGCGGCTCGTGGTGCTTTGCTTCCAATCGCTGCAACTCAGCGCAGGTCAGGAGTTTGCGATGTTTGAATCGTCTGACGATCTTGCGTTGTTCGCCCTGTTCGATTTGGCGGGCACGCTCCACCGTGACCCCAAGTTCGGCGCCGACTTCGCGGTAGGTGTGGCAACCGACACCGGCGAAGCCGTATCTGAGACGCAGTATGCGCTCCTGGCGTTCACTCAATCTCGCGAACGCGTGTTTCACGAGCAGCTTGCAGTCGATCGACGCGTCGAGGTCCGGCGCTTCAACGAGCAGTAGATCAGTTATCTGGTCGTCATCCCATCGGTCAGGGTCGTCGGCCGGCAGAGCCTCGACCTCCCGCCTTTGAGCACGGCTGAGACCGTGGAACGGATCCAGCGAGCGCATCAGTCCATTTCCATGCCGTCATCGGGTGTCGGCTTGTTTTCGTCGCCAAAATCGGTGCCGAGTTCGTTATTGATGATCCCCTGGCGATGTTCTTCGTTTCGAATCCCCGCCTTGTTGACGGGAGGACCATCGGTCGGCGTTTCGGGGCGGTTGGTCTTTCCAGACGCGTTCGATCTTTCGATCGCATCGCGTTGTTCATCACCGTCGAGCTTGCTGGCAGCGTCAGGCGCCGGACCCGGTGACGCAGCGTCCGGGCTCGGAGAAAGTGGCTCTGGAAGTCCGAAGTTTGCGACAAAGTCATCTGCCGCTTTTTCCGCGTCGCTGGGGATCGCGGCCTTCAAGGTTTCTTCGGCGGTTTTGCCGTCCTTGACTGCCTTGGCGTTGGCCGGCGCTCGCCTCCCCTTGCCTCGGGTTTTGCTCGTCGCGATCTCGGGCTTCTCGATCGCGCGCGGCCGTCCCTCACCCTCCTCGCCCTCGTCGCTTCCTTCCTCCGCGTCATCGGCTTCAAGATGCGCGATCGGGCGTACCGGGTCGGTTCGTGGCTCGAAGCCTCGTGCGACTTCGGGATAGTCGCGCCATCTGAGAACGATGCGCGCAGCGGGAAATCCGTCGGGAAATTTGATGAAGCCATGAAGTGCTGGAAGGTTGGTAATGTCGTCGGGAATGACGAGCGGCGCGATCTCCTTTTTGGGTGTCAACGTCGATGCATCGCGCAGGTTGTTCGAGCCATAGGCGTAGGCCTCATCCATCTGGCGGACCTCGCGGTGGCCAATGAATTCGGCGCATTGCTCAGCGGTCTTGCGATCGGCTGTGGCGAGAATCAGCTTGGTGCGCGCAAGGCTGGTCAGGTTCTCCGCGCCCTCCTTGCCGTAGACTGCCTGAAGGCGGGCGAATGAGTGCAGGCCGAGGACCATTGCTCCCCCGAAGCCGCGCGCGGTCTGGAGGCCGTTCTCGATCGCCGGAAGACGGTGAAGGGCACCGAGCTCGTCGAACATGAACCAGGTGCGCAGGCGCGATGTGCGCGGTAGCGTCATCAGCGTGTTGACGGCGATGTCGAGCCACAGCGTCAGCAGCATCTTGTAGAGCGGCAAGTCGACGTGTCGTGCTGTCACGAACAGGATGCTTCCCGGCTTGTCTGGCGCGTGGATCCAGTCCCGGATCGAGAAGCGCGGCCCGTCCTCGGGCAGGCTCGAGAGCGCTTCAGCGTTGGCGTTGAATATCGAGCGTACCGACTCCGCGAGGCGCGCCGCTTCGGTCGCTGTATAAGGCTCGGCGCTCGTGCCTTTCAGGAGCGCATGGACGCGCCGCAACGGCGCTCGCATCAGGTTCTCGGCGAGCGCGCGGTTCGATGTTTGCCCCATGCTTTGCAGCTTGAGGCACATCTGTACGAACAGGCCCCGCGCGGCAACAACCCAGAACGGGTCGGCACTGCCACCATCGTTCGGTACGATCGCATGGCTGGCGGCGGTGAATTCGGCTTGCGTGGTGCAATCGTCGAACAGCGACCAGGTCGGGCAACGCGCGTCTCCGGGGTTGAGGATCATGTCGGTCTCGGGGTTGTAAAATGCCTCGACGAAGGCGCCGGTCAGGTCGAAGATGACTGCACTGTGCTGACGCCGTCGCATCTCGACGACGAGCTGGCGAAGCTGGGTGGTTTTGCCCGCACCGGTTGTTCCGATGACGATGGTGTGGCTGGCTTCAAGATTGTACGGATAGGGAATGTCAGCGAGCGTGTAGGGATGATGGAGGCCTGCCGCTTTGCGGTCGGCAAAGGGAAGTGCATGAACCTGGTCCGGCGTGAGATTTGGGAACAGCTTTTCAGCCGCCTTTCTGAACTCGCGCTCGTTGTGCGCCATGACGTCGGCGACCAGCACCGCCTTGTCGACTAGCGTTGCACCGCGTTCGTGACGTTCCTGAAGGATCGACGATCCCCGGCGCTGGGCAATGCTTACAAACCATGTGATCGCTGGAAACGACAGTAATGACGCGGCGGCGAGCGATCCGACGATCGCCTTGACCGCCTTGCTCCATGCTAGCTGCACGTCGGGGAGATAGGGGATATATCCCATCGAGGTGCGCCGAATCGCGCCGTCGTGCATGACGATGTTCATCGGCTTGAACGGGTCGAAATCCACCCACGTCCAGAGCGTCGATCCGAGCCGCCAGCTGCACAGCTGGATCTCATGCTCGCCCATGACGGCTGAGAGCATGATCCAGTAGATGACGATGAAGAGCCCGAGCCAGATGAAGATGGGCACGCGGACGCCTGCGCGGAACATCGAGAACTGGTGGCCGATGAGCTGTGAGCCGCGCGTGAAATTGTCGGCATTGCGAAGCACCCTGCCCCGTGCCGAAGCGTGCTCAAGCGTGATCGCCGAGCGGTCAAACCTGCGGTCAGCGAGTGCCATGAAGTTGCTCCATGCGTTGGGCAACTGTCATCAGAATCGCGTCGCGTTTTTCGGGCATGTCGCGGCTGACCAGAAGGTCTAGCGCGATCTGCATGAACTCGGTTGTTTGGGCGATCCGGTTGAGGTTTGCTGGGGCGGCGTTTTGATTGGCGAGAAAATGCTCGATCGCCGTAAGGATCAATTCATTGCGCGGTCGACCGCTGGCTCTCGAAGCGTCGTCGAGCTTTTCTGCGCTGGTGTGCGACAGCCTGAGCGTGACGCGTTGACGATTTGTCATTTCCAACTCCGCTGGGACGGAGCTGGTGGGATCTACGCAGGGCATGGCGGTCATGGGGGATCACACTGAAGTGGTCAAGCTTGCTGACGGGGGACCAAGTTCGAAGGCGTCACATTGTCGCCAATTCTAATCGCGAAAACAGCGGTCAAGCGTTTGTTATATGACTATATTCTGAATATCGGCGCCACACTGGCACCCGATGACGCCGAACGGCGTCGAAATAACATTTGCTCTAACTGACTGTAATGGGCGACTTTTCGAGTCGAAACACGCGCCAAAAGGTGCATAGGGTGTGCATAACTTCCCACCCGTGATCGTGATTTGGCGATGAGTGTCCGGGTTCAAGTCGCATCGTAGTCCAGTTTCCCAGGGAGCTATTCCCTGGTCGGAGTTGCATCAGGTGGCGATGGTTGATTGTGTGGCGGTTCAATAGGCGAAGTGGGGCGCATTGACCGTATGTGAGCTTGGGGCAATCCAGTGAGGTACGTGTCCAGCGCTCGCTGTTGATTGAAGGGACGGTTGACGCCCCGAAAAGGCACCTTGCTATAAGCCGAAACCGCGAGCAATTTGGCACGCACTGATAAGTCAACATCGGACGACATCGAGGCGCGACATGGCAAGAGGTTTGGAAAGCGAACGGCGACAAATCGAGGCAGACGAAGCCAAGCTCAGGCAGCGTCGTGAACGGCTCGCTGAAATGGAAAAAGCCGAAACCGGAAAGCGCCTTGGGAAGTCGGGATTAAACAAGCTTTCGCCAGACCAGATCGACAGCCTTTCGGCCGCGATCAAGACACACGGAATCGCCGGAGTCCTCAAACGCCTGACGTAGCCTGATCGTGCTTGCACGATCACGGATGGATGGGGCTCGAAGCCCCATACGTCCGTTCAGTCCGACAGCAAAAAAAGGGAGGAGCCGCAGCCCCTCCCTTAGGCGGTCAGTATTCATCTGCAAGGCGCCCCTGCGCGGTGTAGTAGATCCGGTCGATGACCTGCATCGGTAGCTGGCCGTAATCGCCTTCATCGACGGTGATGTAGGAGCCGTCTGCTTCTTCGACGACGTGAGTGTCGAAGTAGGTGTGATAGCTGCGCTGTTCGGCGCGGCGGACTGCTTCGTTGAAAGCCATTTCGCCGGTGATCGATGCTTCGAGAAGTGATGCCATGGGTGCCTCCTGCTGTCTTGATTGACGGCAAGTTGCTCGATGGTCAGGAGACGTCGGGTCAACGACGGCAAAGCCGCCACGAAGTGGGCCGTGGGGGTGCCGATTTTGTTGTCGTGGAACGTAGCTCTTGCGGAGTGGAGCGGCGGCAAAATTGGGGGCACCGCGGATCGTTGACGCGGCGGCTCCTGACCATCAATCTAAGAGGTCAATGAGAGAGAGAGAGTGTGTAGGGTGTGACCCTCACGCGATGCCGAAGGCGAGCAGTGAACGACGGCCAGGCATCTCGGACCCGGCAGGCATGAAAATGGGGGACGCCCCCGGGGATGAAGGCGCCCCCCTGCACAGCTGGTTAATCGGGGGAGGCTAGGCCCAGACCAGACGTGGTTCCTGTTCGTATGCGGCGATCGCGGCAAGGCGATCCAGTCGTGGCAGATAGTGCCCAATCTCGGCCGCCTCGAAACGCGCTCTCACACGCGGATCAGCAAGTCGCTCGCGAAAGTCTGCGATGGGCATGATGCCGGTGCTGTTGGGTTTCGTGTCGAGCGCTTCGAGCACTGCACAGGCATTGCCGTTGGCGAGATCGAGATCGACCGATCCGTCGATTGTGTCCGACAGTGCGAGCATTAGCTCGCCGGTGCGATCGTCCTTGTAGAACCGTAGCTGGCGTTGGCGGAACTGGGCTTCGTCGATCACCGCGATCATCGCTTCGGCAAATTCGAAGATGCGCGACAGCACCGCCAGTGCAAAGCCGCAGATGCTCGCCTCGAAACTCAGCGTCCGTGTTATGTGGTCGTTCTCGGGAACATCGTCGATGAGAATGTTGTTCGCGCGCGCAAAGATGCGGAACGCGACGAGCTGGCGAATGGTGATCGGCGTCGGGTCGATCGTGGTGCGATCGTCGTCGGACGTTACGCGGAATGTGATGCTCATCTCAGCCTCCTGTTGCAAGCAACAGGCCCAATCCCCCTCCTCTTTCATGCCCCTGACGGACGGTAGTGGCGCGCGCGAGGGGCCGTGATGCGAGGCGGCCGAAGGATCGCGAGCGAGCGACCCCGTGCGCGCGCCCGCCATACCGGCAATATTGGGTAATGCCCGGTATTACTGGGTATTGACCGGTAAGGACCGGTACGACGGGCACAGCCCGCACGCGGCGAAAGGGGCTCGATGCCCCGCTTCGCCGCACAGTCACGACAAAAAAAAGGGGAAGAGGCTCCAGCTGCGCCGGAGCCCCTCCCCTGTCATCAACCGCGGTTTGTCATCCTTGGCATAGCGCACTGATCGGTCAGCCGCAGGATGTGCAGCGGGACGCCTGCCTGCCGAAGCTTTTGCGCGAGGTTGGCCTGGATCCCCGATCCTTCGCAGATGATCGCTTCGACGGGCTTGAGGTTTACCATCTTGTCGTTGCGCACGAAAGCGGCGCGGTTGCCCAGGCTCCGGTCGGGCACGAACTGCACCGTCTTGACGCCGCGCGATGCGGCCCACGCCGTTGCCACTGCATCGACGCCCTTGCGCTGTGCGGTCGTGATCAGCACCATTTCGGGGACGCGCGCCTTGATCCCGTCGAGCTGGTCCCACAGCACCTCATGGTCGTGCCACTCCTGGCCTCCGCTCACTGCCACCAGCGGACCCTCCGGCGCAAACTGCTCGCGCCGTTCGCGTGCCCGTGCGGCGAGATAGTCGCGCGCCGAGATTTGCGATGCGGTGTAGCCTTTCGAAACCGTCGATCCCCGGGCCGACGAGAAGGGCTTGCCGGTCTCGACGCGGTAGACTTCCGAGGCATGGTCGCGCATCGTTTCCATGGCTTCGCGGCACCCCTGCAAGGTCTGGCAGAGCGTCTGCGTTTCCTCGAGTTCGACGGCGTAGATTTCCGAAGGGTCGAAGGTTCGTGCCAGGTCCCGCAGCTTGTTGGCGGCGTCGTCTTCGCGCCGTTCGACTTGGCGTGCCACCATGTGGAAGCTGTTGACCATCCCCCACGCCAGCTGCCCGGCGAATTCCTCCATCCTCGTGTCGCGCAGCACGTCGAAGATCGTCCCCACCATCAGCTCGATCGCCGCGCCCACTTGCTGGGGGTCGGGCATGTCGAGAGCTTCGGGCGAGTCGATGATGCTCATCTTCGCCATTTCGCTGGGTTCGATGAAACCGGCTTCGTAGCGGTCACCCAGGTTGTCGGTCATGGCGACGCGGCTTGCACGGTCTGAAACGAGATGCTGTCCCAGATCGGCGAAGTTCGTGAATTTGGTCATGATAGCCTCCTTGATTCTCATCTGAATCGATGAGGCCTCTCACCAGGCATGGCGCTGGTCAGGAGGTCAGGGACGTTAACCGGGAAGCCGGCGCGCGAAGCAGCGCTGGACCCCGGTTAACGCCGCCTCGCGGGCCGTGGGGGAGCCGATTTTGTCGTCGTGGGAACGGAGCAAAGCGGAGTGGAGCGGCGGCAAAATTGGGGGCACCCCGGATCCTTGACGGACGCCAATCCCGCCATGCCAACCTCGGACTCATAAGAGAGAGAGAGAGATAGAGTACCAAGGTTTCTCCAAGCACCCCGCAAGCTGATCGTCACCCGCAGGGCCGAGACGCACGGAACACGTGGCTCGGTGGAGCTTGGACAGTCGTGCGGCGGCATCGCCGTCGCATGGCTGTCTTAGCGGAATAGAGCAGCGGTCCTGGCTGCAGCCAGGATGCGCCACCACCCTGCCCTTCTTCACTGCAGCATCCAGCGAACTCGCCTCAGCTTATCGAGCCAGCATCACCAGAATCGTGCTGGCGACGCTTGTCGTCGCCATCTCGAAGGTTGGAAACGCGAGGCCTTTCGCCTCGCAGATTGCGCAATCTGCGTCGTGATGGCTATCATGACGATGCGCGGGTCGGCTCTGGCGGCGCGATTTCGCAGCCGATTTAACGTTGGCCGCAGGCTCATCCGAAAATCGGGATCGACCGCATCAGCTGCGGCGTCTCAAGATGCGGCGTTTGTCCATCAGCTGCCACGAGATGATGATCGGGTTTGCGTGCGCGGTCATTACTGCGTCCTTCCTCGGTTTTTCATGCCGCGCGTTTCGCTTCACTTGTCAGTTGGGTGCCCAGCGCGATCATATCCGCCAGATGTTGCGCATAAAGCTGCCCGAACATAATGGTTTCGGCGAGATAATTGTCGGCCATGACGATCTCGCGGCAGGTCTGGACGCCGAGCGCATGGAAATCGAGCCGTTCGAGAAATCGGTCGCGCCGGGTGGCGAAGCGCTCGAGGGCGGAAAGCTTCTGTGCGACACGCTGCGGGTCGCGCTCCGAAAACAGATCGGACATCATCGGTCTCCTGACGGAAAAGGAGGGCGACGCCCGAAGACGTCGCCCGGCGAGTTCAGAGGAACTCGATCTCTTCGGCGACGATCTCGCAGCCGTAGCGGTCGTTGCCGTCGGCGTCGGTCCACTTGGTGTAATGGATGCGCCCGACGATCGCGAGCTGGTCGCCCTTGGCCTTGTGTTCACGAACCGGAACCCCGAGGCCGTTGAAGACGGTGACCTTGTGGAATTCGGCGTCCTTGAGCGTATAGCCGGTATCGGGATCCTTCTGAACCTTGCCGTCGCGGATCCGCGGGCGATCGGTGACGAGCCTGAGCTCGGTGATCTTGGTGCTGGCGGTATCGCGGGTCGTGGGGTCGGCTGAGAGATGCCCGATCAGATGGACTTTGTTCATGGACTTGGCCTCCTTGGTGCGGCGGACCGTCCGCCGGTGACACATGAAAAGCGCCGCCGCCTGGGTGGTCACACCGCAGCGAAGCGAAGGGAAACCTGAGAGCCTTGGAGTGGTGCGGGCAGCCGCTTCAGCGGCAACTCGGTCCGATGGCGACGGGTTGTGACCACCTGGGCGAGCGGCGCATGTGTCACCTCAAAAGGCGGATGAGCTGTCGCACCGGGCCAGGACCCCTGAAACAGGCACAACTCCGTCTTGCTGCCGTCCCCTGGCGCAAAGTCCCGACCGTTTCCCGGTCAGGCGTTCACGTCCGCGCCTCGACGGCGCCACCAGATCCCGTTCGGTCGGCTCGGGCAATTAGACCAGGGCACCGTTCTGGGCCGCGTTGCTGCGGTCACGGGCTAGGATGTCCGGCTTTGACGCGCACCGCGACACCAATATTCGGGAACGCAAAGCAGCGGTGTGACTTGGCGCAGATACGCCAGAGGGTGTTTTTCAGAAGGCGCCAGGGTCGACGGGTTGCCGTCAGATACTTCGGCCGATGATTCGTGCGCGGTTGTTTAGGAGGTGCTTTCGCACAAGCTGGTGCAGCGCGGCGGGCGGTGTTCCGAAATAAGGCGAGCCCTCACGGTTCGGCACGACGTCGGGCCCGACCCAGATAAAGCGGTTCATTTCGGTGGTGACGATCTTGGAGCGATCGTCGAGTCCGAGATGGTCGCAGACCCGTAAGGGTATGACGACCGACTGTCGCGGGGAGTAGTCCCGAGTGGGGATCGGCGCGACGAGTATCACAAGCCCGGCCTCGGTTGGGCGCGCCGGCATGACAAGGACCGGGCGAATTTTCGACCCGTCCTCGCGCTCATCGTCCTGTTCGTGTTTCCACAGGTAGATGTAGCGCAGGATGTCAGCTGGCTGCGGCGTCGTCCATGAGGTGGTCCAGGGCGTAGGCGGCGTCGGAGGCGCGGGCGTCCCGGATCGATCTGACGTCATAGTCGTCAAGCTCATCGACACCAAGTGCGACATGGTCGAGCTTGGCGAGACGATGATATTCGGAAGCCGGCAGCATTATGACGCGCACCGCGCCGTTGCGTTCGACTTCGACGGGATGCGTCATGGCCTCGTCGTAGACGAAGCCGAAACGCTTGGCGACGTCGCTTGACGTGGCGCGTTCGAATGCGGTGGCCATGACGGTTCCTTCGGTTTGCCACGACCATGGGAATACTGCGTATATCACGGAAACTCTGCAAAATAGGGCAAACGCTCATAAGTTAGCAAAGGAAAAGGGCCCGCTCGTGTGAACGAGCGAGCCCTTCTGGTGTCAGGCGTCGACGAGGTCGCGCGCTTTGGTCCGGCCCTTGGCCGCCGGCGCCGTGCTTTCGCCGAGACCGTCGCCGGTGGGCGCGGTGGCACCCGGGCCGCTCGGGCTGTTGTCGCCGCTGGGAAGTGCGGGCAGCTCGTCGGCCTCGCCACCGCCGATGCTCGGCAGGCTGGCGCGACGAACCGGGCGGCGCCACGCGACGTTGTAGCTGCCGTCGTCCTGGCGGAACAGCTGGACCTCGATCGGCTTGTCCATCGACGGATCGTCGATCCGGCCCGAGAGGAACTCCTCGCCGGTGCTGTTCGAGGTGAACGACCACAGCGCGCCGATCTTGACCCACGACCGCTTGTCGGCCGCGAGCGCCATCACGTCGAAGGTGGGGGCCTTCTCGTTGGTGCTGTTGACGGGCGAGAGCGCGACGAAAACCGCGATCGAAAGCGTGGTGATGCGGCCCATGTAAATGCCCGCTTCGTTCTTCTTGAGGGTGCCGATGTTCATGACTTGGTGCTCCTGACCTTCCTGAACCCCTTGTCCAGGACGTCAGTCCCTCCCCCACTCTCTCTCCCCGGCCCTTCGCCGGGATCGCGCCGCCTCCCGCGCGGCTAGTCGCCGGCGTCAGACGGCGGGGGTCGGACGAACCGCTGCATCATGCTGACCTGCTGCCGACCGTCGGAAGTTCCGGTGATGCAAGCCGCTCGGTTTCGAGAGTGGCCGCCAGGCCGTCCGGAGTCTCGCATACGGCCTTGACGATAGCAATCGCCGCGGCGGCCGAATCGAGCTCACGCGGGAATGTGCCAACCCAGATATGCGCTTGATCCTCGCCTTCCTCGTTGAGGCTGAACAACTGCGCAAAGAAGGTCTGCAGGGGACGATCCCACCCGACCACGCCGCAGGTGGTGCGGCCGCCGGCGGTCAAGGGGCGAAGCTCGTGGCGGCTCATGGCGTGGTCCTGATGATGCGGTGGTGAACATGGCGCCGTGCACCCTCGGCACTCTTTAGTGCCCGCGCGGCCGCCTTGCACGCCCGTTCGGCCCCGGCGCGACGCAACAGCGTTCGCGCCTCGCGCAGTGCGTTGATGGCGTCGCCGATGGCGGCCTTGTCGATGCCGGTGGCGGGTTTGATGCGTCGCATCTCAATAGTCCTCCGGGAGCATGATTGTTATCACCCGGCAGGTCTGGCTCGCATCGGCAGGATCCTCGCTGCCGTATGTCAATTCAAGGTCGTAATAATCCACCTTGAAGAACACCCGTTGATCGCGGAATTCGAACGCGCCGAAATCGCGTTCGCCGTGGGCGTCGTTTTCGAAGCGGTGGTTGCGCATCGCTTTCAGCAGTTCGGCCTGGGCGATCAGTGCGCTTGGCGTGTCGTCCCCGCAGAATGTGGCGAGGCAGCCCCTCGTGAACATCGTCCGCGATGTCCGGTCGAGCCCGTGGCGAGCACGGTCGTTGAGACAGGCAATCGTCTCGGCGCGTGATAGTGATGTCCTGGTCATACGGCCTCCCCCGATTGGGCGTTGAAGCGGTCGAGCCAGTCGGAAAGATGCGGTCGGGATTCGAGCGGGGCAGTGGCGGCGCCTTCCTGGAAGGCAACGAGAACGATTGGCGCGTTGACGATGATTTCATCGATTTCGGCTGATGGCAGCAGCCCGTCCGATCGGATGAAATCGGTCATGCGTCCCGGCCTTGTCCTGCTGGTTGTGCGCCACAGGCCCTCGACGGTGCGCAGCCGCGGCGCGGCGCGCGCTTCGACGAGGACGATCACCCCGCAGACACCAGTCCGGCAGTTCGCGCAGCTCCTACAACGTCATGCCGATGCACAGGAAGAAGCTGCTTTTAGGCGGTTCCGGAAGCCCTTCGGCCTCGATCCTCGCGGCGCAGACGTTGCGGGTCCGTCGAAGGATCGCTGTGTTGTTGAGTTGGGGAAGCACGATAACGACGGTGATCCGGTCTTGCTCGAGCGGCGCCAGCGCTGTCAGCACGGCACCGCGTCCAGCTCGTCGAGACTGATGACCTTGCCGCGCGCTTCGTAGCGCGCCGCATCGACCATCGCACGCTGGTCTTCGTCGGCGTAGCGCGGCCGTGCCAGCTGGTCGACGCTAATGAGGCGCCGGGCTATCACCCCGGTTTTTCCGTCGGGCACCCAGTCCGCCCAGGGCCCGAAGGCGGCGACGACGACATCGCGGCCGATCCGCTCGGCATAAGCATCCCGCAGGTCTAGGACATGGCTCGTCCGGGGCGTGACCGGCTGACCGGTGAAGGCCGCATAGCGGTCGGGATACCAGTTGCGGACCGTATCATGCGCGTTGCTCGCCATGATTGCGTCGGCGCCGCCCTTCACCCGAAACTCCGCCTCGAAGGCGAGCACGGCGAGCGCATAGTCGGCGTCCTCCACGTAGAGGGGGTCGGTCAGCGCGAGGCTCGCGGGCATCGCCGCCTGTCGCTCGTCCGACAGGATGAAACCGCCATGGCTCGCGGTCGTGACGTACCAGACGCCCGGCAGGATCTGCTCGGCGCTCTGGATGGTGCCCCATGGGCTGTGAGCGGGGCGGGGAACGGGCGCGTAGCAGGGCATCTCGGGACCTTTCGCTGAAGTCCCTTCCCCTGCCCTCTCCTCTCTAGGCGCTCATGATCGCCCCAGGTCCGCGAGGATCTCGCGCTTCAGCACATGCTGCTGAAGGTCTTCAGCGCTGAGCGCGATGACGCGGCCGAGTGGCGCGAGCTGCTTGCGCTCATTGTCCCTCATCAGCGCATATTGCGGGCGGTTGTCGGCGATGACCTGCAGCGCCCATTCGCGCTCTTCGCCGGTATCGCCGTCAAAAGCCGCGACGAGCATGTCGGGGCGGATCGGTCCGCGCTTGGTCAGGATATTGAACAGCGGCTTTTTCGCCGTCAGGCTGACGTTCATTCGGCGCAGCCGGTATTGAAGCGTGATAAGCTGTTCGATCGCGATCCGCTCCTCGCGCGCATGGACAGCGAGGAACCGGTTACCGGCCAGGATTGGCTGCGCGTAGGCGCGCAGCGGCCTGTAGCCCTCGGCCTTGCTGTGTTCGCCGATGACAGTGATCGTCAGATACGGTCCACCGACCGCGTGCGTGTTCATCGTCGCATACTGGATGCGGTTCCGGATTTCGATGTCACCGTCAGCCGTGGTGATCGTCTCGCCATGGATGCTCGAGGCATAGGTCACGAGGAATGCCTGCGGCGCAAAACCCGCGGGCCAATCGTTCACGCTCTGTCGAAGACTGGCGTAAATCCTGTTTGAGGTCAGCGCCTTTGGGTGAAAGTAGATGTGTTTCGCCAGTGGCACGCCCGGGGCGATCTCGAGCGCTTGGGTAGCGCGGCCGAGGGCGGCGAACTGGTCGCGAATCGACGGGTGGAAAGGGCCGTCCGCTGGCAGCGGCGCGAGCTCGTCGAGTTGCGCGCGCTCGAGCAGCCACCAGAGGAGGCGCGCGAGCCGCGGGATGGCGACACCGCGCGAGCGATCGTCGGGCTCTTCGTCATCGGGCACTTGCGCAAGCTTTTCAGGCGCGAGCCGGTGGGCGTTGAATAGCCGATCGGGGTGGCTGATCTCGGTCAGTTCGCTGTTGCCGGCGTCGCGCAGCCGGTGCGGCGCCTGCGGCCTGAAGAACGGGCAGTTGTCTTCGTGTTCGGGGCGGTCGAGCTTCGCGCTCGTCAGGCGCCTGAGGTAATAGGTTTCCGCGATCGACAGATATGCCGGGCTGATCAGCGGTGGCGGCAAGTCTTCACCCAGGCAGTCACAAACGAGCCATTGGTGTCGATCGCGTGCCGCGACAACCAATGTTACCGATGCGCGATGATCGGCATCGTCGCCGAGCCCTGAATACCAGCGCACCAGCGCATCCTGCAGGACCCCGGGAATTGCAGTGCGTTGGGTCCGACCCTTGGTCTGGCGCGGGCATAGCCACATGGGGTTCGTACTGCCGCAAAGATTGTTGACTGTCCATATTGTTCACCGTATGTTCACGTTGAGCAGGAGCGACGACCATGGAAAGTGAGTTCATCGGCAAATATTTCGATACCGACATCGTGCTGCGCGATGCGTCGGTTGATCCGCATAACCGGCCGACGCGCCGGATGATCGCGAACGCGGCGATCGGCGTCGAAGTCGATGATGCCTATTATTCGCTGCGCGAGCTCCGTGAAGCGGTGGCTTGGGTTCATGAAGGCGATCCGCGCGGCAAGCCCAAGCTCAAGCGGATGCTCGCCAACGAGTGCGACGACTACCAGCGGTGCCTTTATTACGCCCTTGCGGGACGCGGAATTGTCCAGATGCTCGACGATCTTGAATGGCTCGAGGAAATTCTCGAGGCGCGTGCGCGCATTGTCGGCGTTGTAAGGCGCACCACGGGGCGATCCATGCCGCTTGTTGCGCCCTATGTCTCTGCTGAGCCTGACGGCATTCTGCCAGCGCCGGAGGGAGATTTTCGGCAGGGTCCGTCGTGGTATCTTGATCCCTCGCTTACGCATTGAGCAATAGGGGATGGGCGTAGGGCGGCTTTCGACCCCAAGTTCGTCATATAAAGCAGGCGAGGCCCTTCCCGAGAGCGGTCAAAACAATGAGCCGGTTTCGTACGAGCACAGGTCGGCACCGTCGATGCTTAGCGCACTGGAAGACGCGTGTCGGCTATCGATTTCTCCGGAAGAGCGGTCACGTCTCTCGCGGAACGCCGAGGCCATCACACGCTACGACGATCTCACATTATCGCTCAGATGGCGCACGACCTCGATTGCCTTGCGCGTATCCGCTTCGCTGAGAGCGACGCCTATGTTCGAGGCGATCGCCAAGAAATCGGTGTGGAGCTTGCGGTAATGCGCATCACCTTCGGGCGTAAGCCGCACGAGCTTGGAGCGCCGGTGCTTCGGATTGTCAATGAACGTCACGAGCCCCTCGGCCGCAAGCTCATCCGCGAGCCGCTGCATCCGCTGGCGGCTGACGGGCCGCATCCGGGCGATCTCCGGAAC
>JACDGO010000396.1 GCA_013821585.1 Sphingomonadaceae bacterium | reverse complement strand
CGTCGGCGAAGAACGGTGCGAGACGCAGGATGTTGAGCCGCGACTGAAGCGTATCGAACACGCGCGCGACGGCGAGGCGGTTTTCGAGCGCATAGCCCGCGCCGGTGGGCGTACGCGTGTGATCGGCGAGTACCCGCCACTCCCCGCTTGGCCCGCGTCCGATATCGACCGCATAGAAATGGAGTTGATGGCCGCCCGGCGGAGGCAGCCCTACCATCGGTCGCAGGAAATGCGGGCTTCCATTGAGCAGCGCGGCGGGGAGCAGGCCGTTGCCCGTCAGCCGCTGCGCGCCGTAAATGTCTTCGAGCAGCAACTCCATCAGCTCCGCGCGCTGGACGACGCCGTCGGCGATCTTGGCCCATTCGTGCTCGTCGATCATCAGCGGCAGCGGCGACAGCGGCCACGCGCGTTCCTCGCTTTCGCCGGGAATGCGGAAGCCGGTGCCGATCTCGTCGGCCTGGCGCTGGATGCGCGCGCGCGCGCGGCGGAGATCGCCGCCGCATGCGCCCGCGATCTCCTCGAGCATCGTGCGCCAGATGTCGGGGTTGGCGGCGTCAACAAGAACGTCGCCCGGCCGCGCGTCGCGGCGGTAGCGGTCGAGCCAGAGTTCGGCGTCGCTCGCCGGAAGGGGTGCGGGACTAGCCACGAGTTCTCTACTCGACCTTTCCCTGCTGCGCCCTGCCGATGTGAAACCATAGAAGCTGCTGCGACGCAACACGCGGGCGTGTTGCGGAGCGCGCCGCTTCGCCCCTAGAGCTTGGCCATGACCGTCGATCCGATCGCCCTGTTCGAAGCCTGGTTCGCCGAAGCCCGGATGGCCGAGCCCAATGACGCCAACGCGGTGGCGCTGGCGACGGTCGACGCGGACGGGACGCCATCGGTGCGCATGGTACTGCTCAAGGGTCATGGGCCCGGCGGTTTCGTCTTCTACACCAACAGGGAGAGCCGCAAGGCCGGCGCGCTCGCCGCAAACCCGCGCGTGGCGCTGCTATTCCACTGGAAGAGCCTCAGGCGGCAGATACGGATCGAGGGAGAGGTCTCGGATGTGAGCAACGCGGAGGCCGACGCCTATTTCGCGTCGCGCGGACGCGATTCGCAGCTGGGCGCCTGGGCCTCGGACCAGTCGCGCCCGCTCGACGCGCGCGCGACCTTCGAGGCGCGCTTCGCCGACATGCAAGCGCGGTTCAAAGGTCGCGATGTGCCGCGCCCGCCGCACTGGTCGGGCTATCGCGTCGCGCCCGCGCGGATCGAGTTCTGGCAGGACCGGCCGCATCGCCTCCACGAACGCCGGCTGTTCGTGCGCGACGGCGAGGGATGGAGCGAGGGGCTGCTTTACCCGTAACTCAGGCGGCGACGGCGAACGCGCTCGCGACCGTTTCCTCGATCCAACCGCCGCCGAGCACGCGTTCGCCCGCGTAGAGCACCGCCGCCTGCCCCGGCGCGACGCCGTATTCGGGCGCGTCGAAGCGCAGCCAGACGTCCTCGAGGAAAGCCGGGACGGGCTTCGCGAGCGATCGGACCTTGGCGGTGAGCGGGCCTGAGGGCAGCGGCCCGATCAAATTGATTTCAGACAGTCGCGCCGTGTCGATGGCGAGCGCCCGGCGCGGGCCGACGACGACGCGGCGTGCCTCGGGTTCGATGCGAACGACATAGAGCGGCTCGGCGAGCCCGCCGATCTCAAGACCCCTGCGCTGTCCGATCGTGAAGCCGACCAGACCGCGATGCACGCCAAGCACGCGGCCCGACAAATCGACGATTTCCCCGCTCTCGGCCGCTTCGGGGCGTAATTTCCTTACCAGCGACGCATAGTCGCCGTCGGGGACGAAGCAGATGTCCTGACTGTCGGGCTTGGCGGCGACGCTCAGCCCGAACTCGGTGGCGACCGCGCGCACGTCGCGCTTTTCCATCCCGCCGAGCGGAAATCGAAGATAGTCGAGTTGCGCGCTCGTCGTCGCGAACAGAAAATAGCTCTGATCGCGCGCCGGGTCGGCGGCGCGGTGCAGCTCCGGGCCGTCCGCGCCCGGGATGCGGCGGACATAATGGCCGGTGGCGAGGCAATCCGCGCCGAGATCTTTCGCGAAGCGCAG
Organism: Sphingomonadaceae bacterium; assembly: GCA_013821585.1. Classification (GTDB taxonomy): domain Bacteria; phylum Pseudomonadota; class Alphaproteobacteria; order Sphingomonadales; family Sphingomonadaceae; genus Sphingomonas_O. Next base: position 922 of record JACDGO010000396.1, on the reverse strand, counting down.
CAGATCGGTGAACTTCACCCCCATATTGCAGCGGACGCAGGGGATCGGCGTGCGCCCCGCGAGATATTCGTTGGCGAAGCCGTCGATCACGCTCTCGCGAAAACGGCTTTCATGGTCGAACACATAATGGGCGATGCCCAAGGCGTCCGCGACCGCGCGCGCATCGCGGATATCCTGCCCGGCGCAGCACGCGCCCGTGCGCTTCACCGCCGAGCCGTGATCGTAGAGCTGGAGCGTCACGCCGATCGTTTCCGCGCCCGAGCGCGCCGCGAGCGCGGCGACGACCGACGAATCGACGCCGCCCGACATCGCGACGACGATGCGCTTGCCCTTCGGGCCGCCCAGCTGGAACAGGTCTTCCATGACGGACGCGCCTCTAAACGAAAGCGCCCTACGTCACCACGATTTACGCGGTCTTCACGCCTCCGTGTGCATGGCCCTCGGATGGATCTGGGATTCGCTAGACGCCGCAGCGCGGCATTCGCCCCGCGCACGCCCGAGCTGGCGCGGCTGCTGGGAGACGCCGCCGCGCGTCAGGCGTGCTCGCCGACCGCGCAGGCGCAGGCGCGAATCGATCATGCAGGTGTCACGGACAGCGCCGCCGATCCGCGCGTCGCGCTGTTCGCCGACGGCGACGCCGTCCGCCAGGGCGCGCGCTTCAGCGCGATGCTTAACGGCCGTCAACCATGCTGACTTTCCTGTTTACCTTGGCGTTTCAGCGTTCCTTCAAGTGGGACCGCTACGAAGGCTGCAACGACGCGGGCGGCTCCTCCGGCCAGCCGCAGCCCATCGAGGACTGAATGATCGAGAACCAAAAGATTCGCCCCGCGCACGTGATCGGCCCCTTGGGCGAGCCGCTGACGCTGGCGACGCTGCCGCCGCCGTCGACGACGCGCTGGGTCGTGCGCCGCAAGGCGGAGGT
>JACDGO010000395.1 GCA_013821585.1 Sphingomonadaceae bacterium | reverse complement strand
CTCCAGATCATTGGATCTGTTCAACGTACTGAAAATTGACGGAAAAAGTCGGTCATTCTGGCCTGTGTAGGCATTGTGTAGAATGTTTTGCGGATTAGCCCGCGCTCTTGAAGATCCCTGGTCCTTTCGACCCGGCGTCGCCGCGCGCTTCGCTTGCGCGATCCGCACCGCGCGGTCGATGCAGGTGCGCACCTGCTCAGGAACGACTGCGGTAATAACATATTCGCAGACATCGCCGAACAAGGTCTGAAGGTCGACTTCCTGCTGATAGCTCGCGCCGAGCGCCGAGCGCGCTTGCTGCCCGACGAGCGCGACGACCGGCATGTGGTCGGCTTTGGCGTCGTAGAGACCGGTCAGCAGATGGATCGCTCCCGGCCCGGAGGTCGCGTAGCAGAGCCCTGGCTGACCCGTGAACTTGGCATGGGCGGACGCCATGAATGCCGCCATTTCCTCATGGCGGACCTGGACATAATTCATGAAGTCCTTCGCCTTTTCCAGCGCGACGTCGAGACCACCTACGCCGTCGCCCGGATAGCCGTAGACCCGCGAAAGGCCCCATCGTGGAGGCGGCTCCAGACGAATTCTGCGACGTTTTGGGACATGAAAAGCTCCGTGCAGGCTGGCTTCAAATGTCGAGGCGCTTGGCCGTGCGATGCGTAAACACAGCGAGGCCGCCAACGGCAACGGCAGCTAGGCCAAAGGCCACCGCCTTGTGCCGATCTGTGAACATCTCCCAGCTACGGGTGCGCGACGTAGCGTCGAAACGGCCATGAGCCCCATAGTCGCCTTTCACTGGCTCGAAGAGATTGCTCGGCGGATCTGGCGCAAGCGACTTGTCCGTGAGCTGGCCGGAATAGCCGGCCTTCGCGAGGTAGCGGTCGAGCAGGCCGGGCGCGACGCGATTTCCGAGTATGGCCTTAATAGTTGAGAAGCCCACCCACACATCCCGCCGCTTATGCGTGGCGGCAAAGAAGATTGCCCGCGCCGGTACCTCCGGCTCGTAGATCGGGGCGACGGGCTTGGCTTTACGGCCCATCTTATTCTTCGCCCAATCGAACTGCGGCGTATTGACGGCCGGAAGGTCGACCATCGTGACGTGAACATTCAGCTTGTCGTGGATGATCTCGGACCGCAGGCTGTCGGTGAAGCCCCGGATTGCCGCCTTCGCACCACAATAGATCGACTGGAGCGGCACCGAGCGATAGGCGAGCGCGGAGCCGACATTGACGATCGTGCCGCGGTTGCGCACGCGCATTCGCCTGAGCGCAGCCATCATGCCGTGGACCTGCCCTAAATACGTGACCTTAGTTCCGCGCTCAACTTCCTCGGCCGTCAGCTTGGAAACCGGTGAGAAAACCGTAGCCATAGCTACATTCACCCAGACATCGATGGGACCAAGCTCCGCTTCTACCCGATCGGCGGCCGCTTCCACTGCAGCTGCGTCCGCAACGTCGGTGGGAAGCGGCAAGGCACGGACACCGAATTTCTCGAGTTCACCGGCGGCGCGGTGTAGCCTTTCGGGATCCCGCGAAAGCAGCGCGACGTCGTAGCCTTGGCGCGCGAACTCGTTTGAGGTCGCTCGCCCGACACCCGCTCCAGCACCTGTAATCACGGCTATCTTGCGCATATTGGAATTCCGAATGAACGAGACGGGTCAAGCGAACGGGCAGAGTTCGTAGTTCCGCCTATGGAAGTTATTTCTATGTCACGGCAGCGTGATATTAAATTGCGCGGAGACAACCCGTAGCGAGATCGTTGAACGAGCGGCGACGCTATCGCCAATCGGCGCGCCAGCAAGGTGATTCAGTGGCGGACAAATACGATCTGATCGTGATCGGCAGCGGACCAGGCGGCGCCTCGCTGGCGCAACGGCTGGCACCGACGGGACAGCGCATCCTCATCTTAGAGCGTGGCGATTATCTGCCGAGGGAGGAGTCGAATTGGGACTCAAAGGCCGTGTTCGTCGATGGTCGTTACCAGGCCGACGAGACCTGGACCAACGCGGGCGGAGACGTGTTCAGTCCCGCACTCCATTACTACGTGGGCGGAAACTCAAAGGTTTACGGCGCGGCGCTCTTTCGCTTGCGAGAGCGTGACTTCGGCGAGATCACGCATGCAGGTGGTATCTCACCAGCTTGGCCACTCGGCTACGGCACATTTGCGCGTTACTATGACGAGGCTGAGGCGCTATTTCATGTCCACGGTCGGCGCGGCGAAGATCCGACTGAGCCGCCGAGTGCGACCCCCTATCCATTCGCCCCGGTAAAGCATGAGCCTAAGGTCGCCGAGCTCTCCGACAAGCTCAAAGGCATCGGACTAGAGCCCTTCCACCTGCCGCTTGGCATCCTCCTCGACCAAAGCGAGGACGGCTCTGCGACGCCGACCAGCACTTGCATCCGCTGCTCTTATTTCGATGGTTTCCCTTGCCTGCTGAACGGCAAGGCCGACGCGCAGGTAATCTGCATCGATCCAATGCTGGCTACCCATCCAAACGTGACGCTGCTGACTGGCGCCTATGTATCCAAGCTCGGCACCGATGCGACTGGACGCCGGATTGATGCCGTTCACGTCACGCGCGGAGGACGCGAGGAGGTCTATACCGCGGACACGGTGGTCGTTGCCTGCGGTGCGCTGTCTTCTGCGCTTCTGCTGCTTCGCTCGGCAAACGAGCAGCATCCGAACGGCCTCGCCAACGGATCGGATCAGGTCGGCCGCAATTATATGCGTCACAACATGAGCATAGTCATGGCGGTCATGCGACACGTCAACGAGACAGTGTTCCAGAAGACGCTGGCGTTCAGCGACTTCTACTTCGGCGCCGACGATTGGAAGTACCCGCTCGGGCTCATACAGATGTGCGCGACGAGCCATCCTGAGCAGATCAAGGGGGAGGAACTGCCGAACTGGCTCGAATGGCTGCCCGACATGCCGTTCGACCAGATCGCTCGACACTCGATGGATTTCTGGCTGCAGGCCGAGGATCTGCCGCACCCGGAAAACCGGGTCTACTA